>DASYCJ010000010.1:0-2447 GCA_036500225.1 Gammaproteobacteria bacterium | reverse complement strand
GGCTCAGGCTTCATCGCCGGTCTTCTCAAACCAGCGTTCCAGCCTTTTCAGATACGGTCGACTGATCGTAAACCAGCACATCATTCCTGCGATGATCCCGCCCATGGCGCAGATGCCCACGATATCGCCCGCGGAAGCGGGAGTCAGGGGCTCGCGCTGTTGCATGAGATAGAGGAACACCAGGGACACGAGACCGGCCCAGCTGCAGGCGAACAAGGTGACGTGCCCGGCCAAGGAAGCCCTTACCCATTCGAGCGCTTTCACACCACGCACTTCCATGATGAGGTGCGGGATGAAGGCTAAGCAGGCGAGGATGGCGAGATACTGATTGGGTCCTATCATTCGTCAAAATGATAGCGGCTGACGAGGAGAAGATATAGCGAAAGCATCACAGTAGCTTCCGCACTCGTCGACGTTACGAGATGGGAATCTCAGTAGAGGTACCGGAATTGCTCGCGGTGTCCGTAAAGCGCCGTTCCGGCATGATCTCCAGGAGCTTCTCTTCGATGGCTTCCAGGTCCGGGATATAAGGCCGTTCGTTGGCCATGCGCACCCGGTTCAGCACCGGGCCTTCGCTGAGGTCATTGTCCGGGTCCACGCTCAACACCGCCGGGTTCACGCGCACCAGGTAGGGATAGCCCTGGGTGACGATGGCGAACAAGGCCGGGTTGATCTGCTCGCCGATGGCGTGGGCCACGGCGATACGGGTGCGGTTGGCGCGCTCCGGCACCTTACGGCCGCACATGCCCTCGAAGGACAGGAGCGGGATATCCTGACCATTCCAGCTGATGAGGCCTAAGAGCCACTCCGGCGCGTTACGCACGGCCTTGGGACGCAGGAAACCCGTGACCTCAGTGATAGATAGCCGCGGCACGATCATCTTGCCCCCTGAGAAGGGGATGAGCAGGCTGTAGACTTCTTGGAGTTGCTGCTGCTCAGCCATGCATCACCAACTGGTGCGTTGCGGGTTGAAGGTGCCGAGCAGTTCCTGGATGTTCTCCAGGAGCTCGGCTTCCTGATAGGGCTTGCCGAGGTAGCGGTTCACGCCGATCTCCATGGCGCGGTTGCGGTGCTTCTCACCGGTACGCGAGGTGATCATGATGATGGGTATGGCCTTGAAGCGCTCGTCGTTGCGCATGTGGGTGGCGAGTTCGTAACCGTCCATACGCGGCATCTCGATGTCCAGCAGCATGACGTCCGGCACGGTCTCCTGCAGGGTCGCCAGGGCGTCCACGCCGTCCTTCGCGGTGATCACGCGCATGTTGTAGCGTTCCAGCAAGCGCTGGGTCACGCGGCGCACGGTGATGGAATCGTCCACCACCATGGCGAGGATACGCACGTCTTCTTGCGGGGCTTCGCGTTCTTCCACGATGATCTGCTCGGCTTCCGGCAGCGCCACGCTGCGGGCCAGCGCGGTCACGTCCAGAATCAGGAGGATGCTGCCGTCGCCCAG
Source organism: Gammaproteobacteria bacterium (assembly GCA_036500225.1). Classification (GTDB taxonomy): domain Bacteria; phylum Pseudomonadota; class Gammaproteobacteria; order Natronospirales; family REEB76; genus DASUBN01. The sequence continues at coordinate 994 of DASYCJ010000010.1, read as the reverse complement.
GATGGTGGCGCCGGATAGGCCGCGGATGCTGCCCACCTGTGGGCCCACAGCTTTGACAACCACTTCGCGGCTGCCCTGCATGCCTTCGGTGATGAGGGCGATGGAGCTGTCACCGGACCGCACCAGGAGCAGCGGGATGGTCGTGAGATCTTCGGGGAACTGTGGGGCGCCGATGCCGAGAAGCACGGACAAGTGCTGCAGGCGGTACTGGCGGCCACCGTACGTGTACACCGGGTTCTCGGTGGACATGAGTTGTTCGAGCTGCAGGCGCGGGATGCGCGCGATGGCCTCGATGGAGGGCAGCGGCACCGCATAAGGCTGATCCGCCACTTTCACCAGCAAGCCCTGGGTGATGGACAGGGTGAAGGGTAGGCGCACCGTGAACTTGGCGCCTTGGCCTTCCGTGGAATCCATGCGCAGCGAGCCGCCAAGCTGCTTGATCTCGCTTGCCACCACGTCCATGCCCACGCCGCGGCCGGCGGACTGGGTGACCTTGGCGGCCGTGGAGAAGCCGGGCTCCAGGATGAACTGCATGATGTCGCGCTCGGAGAGGCGCGCGTCCTTAGGGACCATGTTCAGTTCTTCGGCCTTCTTGCGGATGGCCTTGATGTTCAGGCCCGCGCCGTCATCCATCACTTCCATCACCACTTCCGAGCCTTCGCGGTGCAGGGCGATAGTGATGCTGCCGTTGTCGGGTTTCTTGCGCTGCTTGCGCGACTTGCCGTCTTCGATGCCGTGCACCACGGAGTTGCGCAGCATGTGCTCCAGGGGCGCCAACACGCGCTCCAGTACCTGGCGGTCCATCTCGCCTTCTGCGCCGATGAACTTGAGATCGACGGCCTTGTGCTCTTCATCCGCAGTCTGGCGCACCACGCGGCGCAGGCGCTGGGCATGGCGGGAGAAAGGCACCATGCGCGTGCGCATGAGGCCATCTTGCAGTTCGGTGGTGACGCGGGACTGCTGTAGGAGCAGCGTCTCGGCCTCACGGGCCTGG
>DASYCJ010000009.1:0-24670 GCA_036500225.1 Gammaproteobacteria bacterium | reverse complement strand
CGCTCCGAGACCTTGCGCACCGCATCGGACTGCATGAGCTGCGCCAGGGTCGTCGCCTGCAGGTACTTGTGCACCTCGCGACTCAAACCTTCCCATAAGTCATGGGTGAGACAGGCATTACCGCCGTGGCAATCGCGCTCGCCACCGCAGCGGGTCGCGTCGAAGGATTCATCCACCGCGCTGATGATCGCCGCCACCGGGATCTCTGCTGCGGGTCTGCCCAGGTTATAGCCGCCACCCGGCCCGCGGGTGCTGGCCACCAAGCCATGCCGGCGCAGACGCGTGAAGAGTTGTTCGAGATAGGGAAGCGAGATGTCCTGACGTTCCGCGATCTCGCTTAAACATACCGGGCCTTCGCCATCGTGCAGGGCCAGGTCCAGGAGCGCGGTCACCGCGTAACGTCCCTTGGTGGTCAGCTTCATAGATGTCTCGGGGCTCGGGAACCGGGCCTTAGTATATAACCAACCGGGGCGGTCAAGTATTACCGCCGCGGGACCCCCGTGCTTTCTTAGGCGTCTGCAGGGCCGAGAGCAGGCCCCTCAGGATATGCACCTCGTTCTGGTCCGGTTGTGCGCGATTGAATAGGCGCCGGATGCGACGCATCAGATGCTTGGGGTTGGCCGGATCCAGGAAGCCCGTCTCCAGGGCCGCGGACTCGATGTGCAGGTAGAGCTTCTCCATCTCCTCCGCCGTTGCAGGTACCTCTGCCGAATCGCCGACCGCGGGCATCGCGCCCCGCGCCAGCATGAACTCGTAACCCAATACCTGCACCGCTGCCGCGATGTTGAGAGAACTGTAGTCGGGGTTGGACGGGATGTTCACCAGGATGTGGCAGCGGCCCAATTCCTCGTTGGTTAGCCCGATGCGTTCGCGGCCGAACAAGAGCGCCGTCTGCTGACCTGAAGCAGCAGCCGCATGCAGTCGCGCCATGCAATCCCTGGGCGCCAGCACCGGCGGGCCGATGCCCCGCTGCCGGGCGCTGGTCCCCGCCACCAGGGCGCAGCCCTCAAGGGCTTCGTCCAGGGTCTTCACTACTCGCGCCTTCTCCAGTACATCCACTGCGCTGGAAGCCCGGGCACTGGCATCCGCGTGCGGGAACTGCACCGGCGCCACCAGCACCAGCTCCGATAGGCACATGGTCTTCATGGCCCGCGCGGCCGCGCCGATATTGCCCGGGTGGCTCGTCTCCACCATCACGATGCGGATGAGATTGGCTAAGTCCTTGTCCATAGTGATATTCTACGCATGCACGGCTTTGTCCGCTGCCCGTTCTTTTCCATCCCGCTCACGCAATACGTTCCAGGAGAGGCTACATGCAGCCCATATTGAACATCGCCATCCGTGCCGCGCGCAAAGCCGGCGACCTCGTGGTCCGCTATGTGGACCGGGTCGATACCCTCACGGTGAGATCCAAGGAACGTAACGACTTCGTGAGTGAGGTGGACCGCCAGGCCGAGGACGAGATCGTCCAGATCATCCGCGCCGCCTACCCTGACCATGGGATCGTCGGTGAAGAGAGCGGCAACCGCCCGGGCCGCGATGCTGATTGGACCTGGGTCATCGATCCCCTGGACGGCACCACCAACTTCCTGCACGGCTTCCCCCAGTTCTCGGTGTCCATCGCCGTGAAGTTCCGCGGCAAGCTCGAACACGGCGTGATCTTCGATCCCCTGCGCAACGAACTCTTCACCGCCGCCCGCGGCGGCGGCGCCCAGCTCAACAACAAGCGTCTGCGGGTCACCCAGTTGAAGACCCTGGAAGGTGCCCTCATCGGCACTGGTTTCCCCTTCCGCGAGAACCAGAATCTGGAGCTGTACATGAAGATGTTCGGCGCCGTCGCCGCGAAGACCGCCGGCATCCGCCGCGCCGGCTCCGCGGCGCTGGATCTCGCCTACGTGGCTGCCGGCCGCATGGACGGCTTCTGGGAGATGGGCCTCAAGGAATGGGATATGGCCGCGGGCCTGCTCATGATCCAGGAAGCGGGCGGCAGCGTCGGCCACTTCGACGGCACCACTGGCATCCCAGAAAACGGCAGTGTGCTCTGCGGCGGCCAAAAGGTATTCAAACTGCTGGCTGATGAGTTCAAACCCATCCTCACCTCGGCCTAAGCTGCATCGTTTCCAAATAAAAAGGGCGCCTCACGGCGCCCTTTTATTTTCTGCTCGACTGCCCGTATCAGGGCATGTCGTCGACGACTTTGTCTTTCTGGGTGGGCATCAGATCCGATTTGCTCACACCTAGCATCAGTGCAGTGGCGCTGGCGATGTAGATAGAGGAGTAGGTGCCCACGATGATGCCGACGAACAAGGCCAGAGAGAAGCCGTGCAGGATCGGGCCGCCCAGCACCAGGAGCGCGATCACCACCAGCAGCGTGACGCCGGAGGTCATGATGGTGCGTGACAGGGTCTCATTGATGGCGGTGTTCATGATCTCGATGGGCGAGCCCTTGCGGATCTTGCGGAAATCCTCGCGGATGCGGTCGAACACCACTACCGTGTCGTTCACCGAGTAACCCATCACCGCCAACACCGAGGCCAGCACGTTCAAGTCGAACTCGATGTGCAGCAGCGAGAAGAAGCCCACCACGAACACCACGTCGTGAAGGGTCGCGGCCACCGCCCCCAGCGCCAAGCGCCACTCGAAACGCAGCACGATGTAGATGAGGATGCCGAACAGGGTCACGGTGAAGGCCAGGGCGCCCTTGGTGGCGAGGTCCTTACCCACTTCCGGACCGACGAAGTTCACTTGCTCCAGCTTCACTTCGGGAGAGGACTTCTGCAGGGCCTGCAGCACCTTCTCGCCCGCGTCCTTCTCGGACTGGCCCTTGGCCTGCAGGCGGATCAGCACTTCCTCGGGCGTGCCGTAGTTCTGGGCGATAGCGTTCTCGAAGCCGCCGGCCGCGAGGGCGCCGCGCACCTTGTTAAGGTCCACGCTGCTGGGATAGGCCACTTGCACGGTCACGCCGCCGGTGAAATCCACGCCGAAGTTGAGCCCGCGCACTGCGAGGGAGGCGATGGCCGCAATCAGCACCACCACCGACATGCCCATGGCGGCCTTGCGGACGCCAAGGAAGTTGATGTGCGGTACGTTGTGGAAGAATTCCATGGTCGTTTACTCCATCAAACCGGAAGTTTGTCGAGCTTCCGGCCGCCGAAAGCGCCGTTCACGATGGAACGGGTGCCCATGATGGCGGTGAACAGTGAGGTGATGATGCCGAGTGACAGGGTCACGGCGAAGCCCTTCACCGGGCCGGTGCCGAACAGGAACAGCATGAACGCGGCGATCAGGGTGGTGACGTGGGCATCGACGATGGTGGCGAAGGCCCGCTCATAGCCGGCGTGGATAGCCGCCTGTGGCGTGTTGCCGTTGCGCACTTCCTCGCGGACGCGCTCGTTGATCAGCACGTTGGCGTCCACGCCCATGCCGAAGGTCAGCACGATGCCGGCGATGCCGGGCAGCGTCAGGGTCGCCTGGATGAGCGAGAGCAAGGCCACCGTCAGCACCAGGTTCATGAACACCGCGAGGTCGGCGATCACGCCGAACATCTTGTAATACAAGGCCATGAAGACGACTACCAGGCTGAAGCCCAGCAACGCGGCGTAGAAGCCCTGCTTGATGTTCTCGGCACCGAGGCTCGGGCCCACGGTGCGTTCTTCGATGAAGTCCATGGGCGCGGCCAGCGAGCCCGCGCGTAGCTGGATCGCCAAGTCCTTGGCCTCGTCCTGGCCCAGGCCCGTGATCTGGAAGTTCTTGCTGAAGATGCCCTGGATGGTGGCCACGTTGATGACCGTGTAGACCTTGGTGTGGGTGATGACCGGCTGGCCATCCACCGTCTTGGTCTCGCTCTTGGTCTCGATGAACAGCACCGCCATGGGCTTGCCCAGGTTCTGGCGGGTGGTATCGCCCATCTTGCTGGCAGCGGCGGAATCCAGGGTCACGTTCACGTCCGGCGTACCCTGCTCCTGGCTCACGCCCGACTGGGCATTGATCAGCTGGTCGCCGCTCGCGATCACATCACGGCGCAAGAGCACTGGCGCGCCGCTGCCCTTCATGGTGAAGAGCTGATCTTCCAATGGGATGTGGTTGGTCTGCTGGGCTTCCTGGGGATTGCCGTTGTAATCGACCAGACGGAACTCCAGGGTGGCGGTGCCGCCCAGGATGTCCTTGGCGTGGGCCGCATCCTGCACACCGGGCAACTCCACCACGATGCTGCTGGGACCCTGCTGCTGCACGATGGGCTCGGACACGCCGAGCTCGTTCACGCGGTTACGCAGGGTGGTGATGTTCTGTTCCACCGCCTGCTGACGCAGGTCCTGGGCGTTCTGCGGCGTCATGGAAGCCAAGAGGCTATTGGGCGCACTGCCCGGCACCACGGTCATATCCGGATATTGGCTCGCCATCAGGGCGCGGGCGTTGGCCAGGTCTTCCGGTGATTGCAGCGCGAGGCTGATGGCATCGCCGCTCATGGTGACGTCGGTATAGCGGATCAGCTTGGCGCGCATGGCGCCGCGGATGTCATTGGAGATGCGCTGCAACTTGCCCTGGGCCGCTGCGTTCAGATCCACCAGCAACTGGAAGTGCACGCCGCCCTGCAGGTCCAGACCCTTGGCCATGGGTTTCATGCCCATGGCCTGCATCCAGGCCGGGGTGCGCGGCGCCAGGTTCATGGCGGCCGTGAAGGTGGTGCCCAGGGACTGGCGGATGATATCCAGGCCGTGCAACTGCGTGTCCGTATCCGGGAAGCGCACCAGCAGGATCTTGTCCTCGATGGCGGCGGACTTGTACTCCACCTTCGCGGTCTTCAGCGCCTGCTCGACCTGCTGCTGGCTGTCAGAGGTGAGGGTACCGGCCTTGGAGGTGATCTGCACCGAAGGATCTTCGCCGTACAGGTTCGGCAAGGCGTAGAACAGGCCGAGGGCAGTGATCGCGATCACCACTAGGTTCTTCCATAAAGGATAACGGTTCATGGCGCGGTCCTAAGGATCAGAGGTGCTTGAGAGTGCCCTTGGGCAGCACCTGGGTGACGGCGTTCTTGTGCATCTTGACCTCGACGCCCTTGGCGATCTCGACGGTCACGGTCTGTTCATCGAGACTCTTCACACGGCCGTGGATACCGCTGCCGGTGACCACCTCGTCGCCCTTGGCCAGCTCCGACATGAGCTTCTGCAGTTCCTTGGTGCGCTTCTGCTGGGGACGCCAGAGCAGGAAGTAGAAGGCGACCACCATGGCCACCAGGAAGAAGATGGAGGTCAGGCCGTTGTCCGGGGAGGCGCCGCCGGCGGCATAGGCATCGGAGATGAAGAAGCTCATGGGATTACTGTCCTGCTACGAAACGACGCCGGGCAAGGCCCGGCGGAAGGCGGATTCTACAACGTCCGGCGGGCTTAAGGCAGCGGAAGCCCCGGAAAAGCCTCAGGATTCGGCTTCTACGGACCCCCGGCGGCCTGCCAGGAAGCCCTTGGCCCAGGTCGCGAAGCGTCCGGCCTCGATGGCCTCGCGCATGCTCCGCATCACCGCTTGGTAGAAATACAGGTTGTGGATGGTCATGAGCCGGGCCCCCAGCATCTCCCCGCACTTATCCAGGTGCTTCAGGTAGGCACGGCTGTAGTTCCGGCAGGTGTAGCAGCCGCAGTCCGGATCCAGGGGGCGGGTGTCTTTCAGATAGGTACTGTTACGGATACGCACCACCCCTTCGCTGGTGAAGAGGTGGCCATTACGTGCGTTGCGGGTCGGCATCACGCAGTCGAACATATCTATGCCCCGAGCCACCCCTTCCACCAAGTCCTCCGGCGTACCCACGCCCATGAGGTAGCGGGGCCGTTCCTTGGGCATATGGGGCTGCAAGGTCTCCAGCACCGCGAGCCGTTCCGCCTCACTCTCCCCCACCGACAGACCGCCGATGGCATAGCCGTCGAAGTCGATGGCCGTGAGTCCATCCAGGGATTCGCGTCGCAGCCCCGCGTGCATGCCACCCTGCACGATGCCGAACAGCGCCGAGCCGTGGTCCGCATGGGCGTCCCGGGAACGCTTGGCCCAGCGCAGAGACAGTTCCATGGATTCCCGCGCCTCGTTCTCGCTCGCGGGATAGGGCGTGCACTCATCGAACACCATGATGATGTCGGACCCCAGCTCATGCTGGATGCGGATGGAATCTTCCGGCGAGAGGAATACCTTGTCGCCGTTCACCGGCGACTGGAAGCTCACGCCCTCTTCGCTGATCTTGCGCAGTTCCGCCAGGCTCCAGACCTGGAAGCCGCCGGAATCCGTGAGGATGGGTTTCTCCCAGTGCATAAAGCCGTGCAGATCGCCGTGCAGGCGCACCACTTCCGTACCGGGACGCAGCATGAGATGGAACGTATTGCCGAGGATGATCTCGGCACCGATCTCGAGCAGGTCCTCAGGCGTGAGGGTTTTGACGGTGCCGTAGGTACCCACGGGCATAAACGCGGGGGTCTGTACGACCCCGCGGTCAAACAGCAAGCGCCCGCGGCGGGCGCCGTCGGACTCCTTAATGAGCTCGAATTTCATGGTGGGCATTCTACTAGAGGGGCCGGCATCCCTGCCTTATTCCGCGTCGTCCCACGGCGAGGGCGACTTTTCTCCTGGCAAAAGTCGCCAAAACCGCCCTCCCGAAGCGCGGGGTAAGAGGAAGAGACACGAGTTCTCGCTGCCCCCTGAAGGGCGGCGAGCACTGGAGCGAGCAAGCCAAGCCGAAGGGCATCGGCAGGGAGGCCAATGCCTCACACGCGGGGCGTGGATGCCCTGTATGTGAAGCTGCGCAGCGAGTGGAGCGCGGTGGAACAAGATTCGACAGGGATTTAAATTTTGGTGTGTTGTGCGGCGGTCACGAACATCGCATCGCCATAACTGAAGAAACGATACTTCTGCTCTACCGCATGCTCATAGGCATCCAGCACGCGCCTCTGCCCAGCGAAAGCGCAAAGCAGCATCAATAGAGTTGATTCCGGCAGATGGAAATTCGTCACCATGGCATCCACTACCCGGAACTCGTAGCCAGGGTATATGAAGATATCCGTGTCCTTGTCCATGGGCTCGAGCGTGCCGCCCGCCGCTGCCGACTCCAGGCTCCGCACGGCCGTAGTGCCCACCGCTATCACGCGCTTGCCAGCCTTGCGGGTCTCCGCCACGGCGTCGCACACATGCTGTGCGACGACTGCATGCTCGCTGTGCATCTTGTGGTCGCGGATGTCGTCTTCCCGCACCGGCTGGAAAGTGCCGGCCCCCACGTGCAGCGTCACGCGCGCACTGCGCACGCCTTTCTGTTCCAGGGCCGCCAGGAGCGGCGCATCGAAATGCAGCCCCGCAGTGGGTGCAGCCACGGCGCCGGGTACCCGCGCATAGACCGTCTGGTAACGTTCCTTATCCTCCACTGCGTCGTCGCGCACTATATAAGGTGGCAAGGGCATGTGGCCGTGGGCGTAGAGGAACTCCGGCAGGGTCGCGTTCTGGAACTCGACCTTCAAGAGGCCTCCGTCCCGCTCGATCATGCGGGCTTCCACCTCATCCGCGAACAACACCCGCATCCCCGGCCGCCAAGGCTTGCTGGCCCGGGCATGCACCAGCGCGGTCTTTGCATCCAGGATGCGCTCGATCAGGAACTCCACCGCGCCACCAGTCTCCTTGCGGCCATAGAGCCGCGCCGGTATCACCTTGGTGTCGTTGAAGACCAAGAGGTCACCCGGCTCCAACAAGCCCGTTAGATCCCGGAAAGCGCGATCCGCCATGGCGCCGCTCGCACCGTCCAGGGTCAGGAGACGGCTGGCGCTGCGCTCCGCCAGCGGATGCTGGGCGATGAGCGTCGGGGGCAGTTCGTAGTGGAAATCGCTGCGCTGCATAAGCGGCGCATGTTATCAGGGACTCGGCGCGGGAGCGGCCACCAGCATCCAGGAGCCGTGTTTGGCGGGGTCGGGCTTGAGCGAGTAGCCCGGCTTCATATCCAGTTTCCAGCCGGCGCCCTTGAGGTGCGGACCCACCGGTGTGCCCTTGAGGGGCAGGATCACCTTGTCGAACTTCGAAGGTATCAAGGCCATGCCGGAGGTGACCTTGAGGCTGCCCCAAGCGCCGCTCAAGCTGATGTTCTCGTACACGCTGCCCCGGTACTGCAGGGCATGCACGTCCCGGGGATCGAAGGAGATGGAGAACTGGCCCAGGGCCACGCTCAAGGTCTCGCCACTCACCAAGGCTGCCGTGTAGCGCGCGTTGCGCGCCTGCACCACCACATCGCGCTTGTCCTCCTCCGCCGCGAGCTTGGGACCGCCGTAACTGACCATGCTTCCCTGCAGCGTGGCTATGTCCGCGGGCTTCATGCTCAAGTCGTAGTCCTTAGCGGCGGTATAGCCGAAGTCGAAGCTGGATCCCAGCTGCTGCTGGCGCCAGCTGGGCTGCACTGCATCCAGCAGCTCCGCATAGGCGGGGCCCGTGGCATAGGCGAAAGAACGCACGTAGCTCGGGTCCTTCTCCACGTCATCCATGTCGGCCAAGGCCGCGTCGATGCGCGCCTGCGGATCGCTCAAGACCACGTCGATGCCGGTGGACTCGGCGAGGCCTTCATTCAATTCCACGCCGCGCTCCTCACGGGCCGCCTTCGAAGCCAGGGAACGGCGGTAGTTGCGGAACATCAAAGCATCACTCAGCGCCTTGCTCCGCGCCGCATCCGAAGACTTGAGTGCGACCCTGAGTGCCGCCAGTTCCATGCGGAACCACAGCCGCCCATTGCGGGTATCCAGGTGTTCATTTTGTCCCAGACCACCGCTGCCCTGGAGGCCGAGAGCCCCCTGGATGCTGTGATAGGACTCGTGCATCAACAGGATATCCCGCTGCACCTTGTCGTTGGGCAGAGGCCACATCACCGTGCTCCAGAGCTTGCCGTCGTAGGAGACGGAGGTGTTCGCGAGTTGCATGTCGGCAGGCAGGGTCACGCGATACAGCGTGCCATCCGCCACGGCGCCGCTGGCGGGTCCGTTCAACACCGCCTGGTGGGTGGCGGGGTCCACGAACATCATGGGCACGCAGAGGGAGCGGCCCCAGAGGGCCCACGCATCCCGCTGGCAGATTGACTGGGCTTCAGAGAAGGCTTGGGCGGCGGGTGCCGCCGGGATGGCATGGCCTGCAGCGGCAGGCTTCGCCGCCACGGCTGGCAGGGCCACCACGGCCAATAGCAAAGAGATGAGGATGCGTGTCATATCCAAGACTGTACCCCAGGCAAAAAAGAGCGGCCACTGGGGGCCGCTCAATCGGGGGTTTCCAACGTCCATCCAAGCACTATCGTCCGTGGTCAGTCTCACTGTCGTCGTCGCCATCCACTATCACACCGGAGAAATTGAAGGCACTGGAGCTGTCGTCGTTACCATTCTTGGGCAGGGTCACGTTCAGGGTCTGAGCCTTGCCCTTGCGCATGATGTCCAGCTTCACGGTCTCGCCGGGGCCGTAGGAACTCAAGATGCGCATGGCATGGGACGGGCTGCCCGGGTCGCGGCCACCCACCTGCACGATCACATCGCCTTCCTGCAACTGCAGCACCGAATCCTTGCGCATGTGCAGCACCAGGAGACCCTTGTCGGTACCGAAGTACTGGCCCAGGCCCGGCGTCACCGCCACCAGTTGCATCTCGCCCCAACGGCCGCCGTTGCCGAAGAACAGGTTCATGCCTCGCCAAGGAGCCATGGGCGCGTCCGGTGCCATGGGCGCCATCGGAGCCATGGGAGGCATCGGCGGCATGGGTGCCATCGGCTCAAAGGGGCCGATGGTGAAGCGGTCCATATCGGACAGGCTACCGGCCACCACGGTGGCGGTGGCGCTCTTGCTGTCGCGGGTGTAGGCCACCTTAAGGGAGTCGCCGGGCTTGGTATCGCGCATGAACTCCACCAGCTTGTCGCTGGCCGAATCGTCACCGGAAGCCTTGAACGTGGTGCCATTGATGCCGGTGATCACATCGCCTCCTCGCAAGCCGGCCTTCTCCGCCGGACCGCCGGGTGTGACGCCTGAGATGGCGATGCCCGCACCCTTACTGTCCACATAGTCATCGTCGTCCAGGTCGATGCCGAGGAAGCCACGGTGCCTGAGCTTCTCCATCCTGGCCCGAGCTTCCGCCATCCTGTCCATGGCGTCGCCGTTCAACTGCAGGGACAGCTGCGCCACCTTGCGTGCGTCCTCCTGCAACTGCTGGCGTGCCTGCTCCAATTGCTGCTCCAGCTTCTGCTGGTCCTGCACGTCGCCGTTCGGTGCCGGCGTGGCTTTCGGTATCGGTGCCGCTGCCGGCGCCGCGCTGTCCGCGTAGGAAGCCGGAGGCAGCGCCGCGAGACCCCCCAGCAACATCAACGTGAACCTTAAGCTCTTCATGACATCCACCTCACTGCTGTATTCGTTCAGATACCGGCGTCCGCCACCTGGGCGTAACGCACGGCGGCCAGGGATTGCAGCAGGTCCACCCGCTGCTTCCAGAGTTGCGCCACGTGCGGGTCATCGTTGCTCACCCCCGATCCCGACGCGGTATTTATCTCGTAGTCCACCAAGGCGATGCGGTCTTCCAGGGCCGCGATGGTGCTGGCCGTGCTGGCCGTCACCGCCATGTCATCGGCATGGCCATCCAGTTTCAGCACTGCCCGTTCCAGATAGCGGGACTGAGCCCGCAGCTGGTTCACGTCCGCCGGCTTGTCGCCGCTGGGACTCACCACCGCCATGTCATTCGACGTCGGCGCGGGACTGATGTGTAGATTCGTGATCAACAGTGCCGCCGCAGCAGCAGTCGCCGCCAGCCCCAGGCCCGCGGCCGGGAGCCAGCGGCGGCGGCGCAGAGAACGATCCCGGGCAGCCGTGATGCGCTGCCAGGCATCGCCCGGCGGCGACGGATCGGTGAGAGCCGCGACCCGTTCGCGGGCGGCCAACAGTCCGTTCAGGGCCGCGGCGCACTGGGTACAGCCGCGCACGTGCTGCTGCACCTCCACCGACACCGGCTCTTCGTCCCTGAGACCGATCAGCTGTTCAATACTGGCATGCATGGTTCCACCTCATCCGGCCTTCCGGCCCATTGCCGCATCCGCACGTAAGCCCGTGCCAGTTGCGACTTCGAAAAACTCGGGGTCGCGTGCATGAGCCTCGCGATCTCCACGTGGGTGTAGCCCTCCACATCGTGCAGCCACACCACCACCCGTGCCTCGGGCGAGAGCGCATCCAGCGCCCGTTCCACATCCAGACCCTTGTCTGGCGGCGGATCGTCCGAGGTCAGCCACTCCTCCATCGGCGTGCTGTCGCTACCGGTGTTCAAGGGGATCCGGTAGCGATGCCAATGTGAGCGCAGCTGCATCAGGCACTCGTTCACGGCGATGCGGCGTATCCACATGCCGAGTGGCGCCTCGCCCCGGAACTTCGGCAGACCCTTCAACACCTCGATGAAGGTCTCCTGCAGCACGTCGTCAGCCAGGTCCGCGCGTCCGAGCATGCGCCGCGCCAGGCCGAACACCGGCTGGCCGAACGCCGCATACAGCTCCGCCTGGGCGGCACGATCGCCAACCTTGGCTCGTTCCAGCACCCCCTCTGGGATGCTCTGGTCGAAGCGGCTGCTCATGTACTTAGGATGCTCCGGAGGGGCAAAAGGTCGCAAAGCCGGCATAGACAGAGGCAGGCCGGTCTAGGGGCCTCTCTATATATATAGACGCTTCGTCTTAGGCTTGTTGGCGTAGGGCCAGGACCCGGGCGCCCCGCAGTCCCAGCCAGTCATCGGCGGTCAGGTATACAGGTACCCCGGTCATGCGAGCGGAAAGACGCCCCTTATCCCCGAAACCTTCCTGGAAGGACTTGGCATCGAAGGCTGCTCCCAGGCCGGCCGCCACCCCGCCCATGATCCAGACACCCCCGGGTGCCGGCGCTCCCAGCACCAAGTCTCCGGCGAAGGCTCCGAGCATGCGCGTGTAGTGCCGCACCGTGTCCAGTGCCGTCGTTTCCCCGGCCTTGGCGCGCTGCGTCACTTCCGCGGCCGCCAGCGGCTTGCCACCGCGCAACACTGCATCCAGAGCTGCGAAGCCGGAACCGCACAAGACCCGTTCCCAACTGATGCGGCTGCCGTGCTGAGCGCGCAGCGAGCGCAGGAATGGCTGTGACCAGGCTTCATCGACGGGGAAAGCCATGTGACCGCCTTCCGCCGCATCCACCCGCACATCCTCTCCGGACTTCGACCAATAGGCCGTGCCGACACCGGTACTCACGCTGATCACGGTGCAGCGGCCTTCGCTCTGGCCATCCTTGATCACCCGCGCGTCCTGGGGCTTGCTGTCCGAGAGGGCCCAGGCGGCGGCGGCGAGGTCGTTCAACACGCCTACTTGCGTGAGACCGAAGCGCTGCTTCAACACAGCCGCATCGATGCTCCAGGAGAGGTTCGTGAGTTTGGCGCGGCCATCCTGCACGGGCCCTGCCACCGCCAGCATCGCCTGGGTCTTGGCCGGTTCCGTGATTTTCAGACGCTGCAAGGCGTCACCGACCAGGGAATCGATGTCGGTATAGTCTGCGCTGGGAAGTTCCAAGGGCGCCGTGGGATCGAACGGTCCGGTGGGCGAGGCGAGCAGGAAACGTGCGTGGGTCCCGCCGAGGTCGGCCACTAATATCTGCGATGCTTGGGTCATCTCTCGGATGGCGCCGCGGCCCGGTCGGCGAATACCACCGAGTGCTTCGCTTCAACGCGGCCCGCCGGGATGCCGGGATCGCTGCGCAACAGACGGCCGAGCATCTCTGCCTTGTCCGCACCCGTCACCAGCCACAAGCGATGCCGCGCCCGATCCAGCGCCGGATAGGTCAGGGTCATGCGCCGCCGGCCCTGATAGAAAGCCGTGACGGACACTTCTTCGTCCCGCACCTCCAGCACCGGATCACCCGGCACCAGGGAAGCGGTATGACCGTCATCCCCCAGACCTAAGTGCACGATGTCCAGCACCGGCGGCGACCCCGCCAGTGTCTCCAGGGCATGCACATAGTGCCGCGCGGCTCGCACCGGATCATCCGCTTCCGCGGGCATACGGTATATCTGCTTGCGCGACAGCGGTATGCGATCCAAGAGGTCTGCTTGCAGCAGCGTCAGGTTGCGCGCGGCATCGCCCAGGGGCGCGAGACGCTCATCCACTTGCACCAGGTACACCGCCTGCCAAGGCATGTCCGCTTCTGCCAGCGCCGCGAACATCGCCTGGGGCGTGTGGCCGCCGCTCAAGGCCAGCACGCAACGGCCCTGCTCCGCCACCGTCTGCCGCGCTGTCTTGGCTATCCACTGGGCTGCCTGTTCCGATACGGCGGCAGCGTCATCCGCGACTATGAGTTGCATGCCCTGCTCCGGTCGCACCGTAGACGCCTTGGAAGTCCCGACATCCGGCTGGATCCGGTTCATGATTTCACCCGTGGCGCCTGCCAGCTGCCGTAGTGGGCGATGAGCGCATCCGCTTCGGCGGGGCCCCAGCTTCCAGCAGCGTAATCATATAAAGATGTCGGCTGTTTCAGCACCGGTTCGATGATACGCCAGGCTTCTTCCACCCCGTCTTCCCGGTCGAACTGGGACACGTCGCCGCGGATGGCATCGCCGATCAGACGCTCGTAAGCGCTCATGCCCTCGTGCTTCTGGTCGCAGACGAAGAGTTCCATGTCCTCCCCCACCATGGCGGGACCCGGGCGCTTGGCCCGCACACCGATTCCGATCGCGACACGATCAGGGCCCAATTGGAAGCGCACGTGGTTGGGATGCCGGGGCCTGGGCTCGTCGAATACCTTCTGCGGCGGCCGCTTGAGTTCCACCATCACTTCCGTGGCGGTCACCGCCATGCGCTTGCCGGCACGAATGAAGAAGGGCACGCCGGCCCAGCGCCAGGAATCGAGATGCAGGCGCAGGGCGGCGAAGGTCTCGGTGTCCGAATCCGCCGCCACGTCCTGCTCCTGCCGATAACCCTGGTACTGACCGCGCACCACGTCTTCCGCGGTCAGCGGACGGATGCTCTTGAACACCTTCACCTTCTCGTCACGGAAGGCCTCGCCATGCTCGCCCTGCGGCGGCTCCATGGCCAGCATGGCCACCACCTGCAGCATATGGTTCTGCACCACATCACGGATCGCACCCAGGGATTCATACAGCTTGCCGCGGCTGCCGATGCCGAAGGTCTCGGCCATGGTGATCTGCACGCTGCGGATATGGTTGCGGTTCCAGATGGGCTCGATGAAGCTGTTGGCGAAGCGGAAATACGGCAGGTTCAGCACCGTCTCCTTGCCAAGGTAGTGATCGATGCGCAGGATCGAGTCTTCCTCGAAGACATGGTGCAGGGTCTGGTTCAGGGAGCGGGCCGAGGCCAGGTCGCGGCCGAAAGGCTTCTCCGCCACCACCCGCGCGCCGCGGGTAGCGCCGATCCTGTCTAGGCCCTTCACCACATCCGAATAAGTACTCGGCGGGATGGCCAGGTAATAGAGGGGGTGCTTCGCCCCATTCAAGGCTTGCTGCAGCTTGTCGAAGGTGGCGGGATCCCGGTAGTCCCCCGGCACGTAATGCAGCATGCCGGCGAGTTTGTCGAAGGCCGGCTTATCCATGGTGTGGCTCTGCTGCACGCTGTCACGGGCATGGTCCCGCAGGTGCGCGTCATCCCACTCGGAGCGGGACACGCCGATCACTGGCATGTCGAAGTGATCGCGCTTCACCATGGCCTGCAAGGCCGGGTAAAGCATCTTGTTGGCGAGGTCGCCGCTGGCGCCGAACAGAACCAAGGCATCGGAAGTGGGCTTCTGCGTCATGACTTCTTACCGCCCGGATGCCCGCCGAATTCATTGCGCATGGCCGATAGGAGCCGGTTAGCGAAGCCGGACTCATCGCGGGAATCGAAGCGCGCATAGAGTGCTGCGCTCAATACCGGCGCAGGCACTGACGTGTCGATGGCAGCCTGCAGGGTCCAGCGCCCTTCGCCGGAGTCGGCTACCTCACTGCGGAACTCTTTGAGGCTCGCGTCACCGGAGAGCGCATGGGCACTCAAGTCCAGGAGCCAGGAGCGGATCACGCTGCCGCGGCGCCAGACCTCGGCTATCTCCGCGAGATCGAAGTCGTAAGAGTACGCAGCCGGATCGTCGAGGGGGGCCGTCTCCGCGTCACCGCGCTGCTGGGACTTGCCGGCGTTGGCATGGGCCAGGATGTTCATGCCCTCCGCATAGGCCTGCATCATCCCGTATTCGATGCCGTTGTGGATCATCTTCACGAAATGTCCGGCGCCGTTCGCGCCGCAGTGTAGGTAGCCCTGCTCGGCGGGACTGAATGATCCTTCCCGGCCGGGCGTGCGGGTCGCAGCGTCGCTGCCCGGCGCCAGCGCCTTCAGAATCGGCTCCAGCCGTTTCACGGGCGCGTCTTCGCCACCCACCATCAGGCAATAACCTTCCTCAAGGCCCCAGACGCCGCCGCTGGTACCGATATCCACGTAGTGGATGCCGCGCGGTTTCAGTTCCGTGGCGCGGCGGATGTCATCTCGATAGTGGGAGTTGCCTCCATCTATCAGTATGTCGTCCGCGGCCAACCGGGCGCCTAAGGATTTGTAGGTCTCTTCCACTACCGCCGCCGGCAGCATCATCCACACGGCCCGGGGTGCCTTGAGCTTCTTGACCATGTCTTCTATGGACGAGGCGCCGACGGCGCCCTTGTCCTTCAGCGCGGCCACGGCCGGAGCATGGATGTCATACACCACGCACTCGTGGCCGGCACGCATCAGACGTTGGGCGATGTTGGCGCCCATGCGCCCTAGCCCGATGAGACCAATCTGCATCTTTCGCACCTCCGTAGACCGGGACGCGTTTGTTCTTACCGCCTACCTTACTACGAGCCTGCCATGGCCGCAGATTTGACGGGGGTTCTGTTGGGCAGGAGCCTCTGGATTCCCCCTTATGTGCAGCCGCGCACGGAAATCGGTGCTCGGGCGGTGAAAATGGAAACACGCATACAGGAGGTATATCGCGTCATGGACCTAAGCCCATCCCGCAAACCAACCCAGCGCCTGCACGATCTCGGCCAGAGCCTGTGGCTGGATAACATCGACCGCCAGCTCCTGGAGAGCGGCGGCCTCAAGCGTTACATCGACAAGTTCTCGGTGACCGGCCTCACCTCCAATCCCACCATCTTCGACAAGGCCATCGGCGGGTCCAAGGCCTATGACAGCGCCATCCGCAAGGCCGCGAGCGGCACCAAGTCCACTGAAGCCCTGTTCTTCGAACTGGCGCTGCAAGACCTGGTGGAAGCAGCGCGCCTGTTCCGCCCCGCCTTCGAGGCGAGCCATAGCATGGATGGCTGGGTGTCCCTGGAAGTCTCACCGCTCCTGGCAGAAGACAGCGCCGGCACGGTGAAGGCGGCCGCGGACCTGCATGGCCGGGTGAGCGAGCCGAACCTCTTCATCAAGATACCGGGCACACCAGCGGGCAACACTGCCATCGAAGAGTCCATCTTCAAAGGCATACCCATCAACGTCACCCTACTCTTCTCCCGCGATCAGTATCTGGCGTCGGCGGAAGCCTACCAGCGCGGCATCCAGCGCCGCATCGAAGCGGGCCTGGATCCCAGGGTGCATTCCGTGGCATCGCTGTTCGTCAGCCGCTGGGATGTGGCGGTGGCCAAGGAAGCGCCCAAGGAACTCACGGACCGGCTGGGCATCGCCGTGTCCCAGCAGGTCTACCGCGCCTACTGTGAAGTGCATGCGTCCGCCCGCTGGCGGAAGCTCAGCAGCGCCGGCGCCTTGCGACAGAAGCTCTTATGGGCCAGTACCGGCACCAAGGACCCAGCCGCCTCCGACACACTCTATATAGAGGCCCTGGCGGCACCGGATACCATCAACACCATCCCGGAGAAGACCCTGCAGGCCTTTGCCGACCACGGCAAGCTGCGGGGCGTGCTGCCCCAGGACGGCGGCGACTCCCCGGCGGTGCTTACGGCCTTCGCCCAGGCGGGCGTCGATACCCAGGCCCTGGCGAAGCGCCTGCAACAGGAAGGCACCGGAGCCTTCGCCAAATCCTGGCATGAGCTCATGCAGCGGGTGGCGGACAAAGCCAAGACGCTGAAGGCGAGCGCCGCATGAGGGGCAGTTCTTCCTCCCAGGGCTCCGGCACCGGCCTCACCAACTGCGCCGCCTGGCGTTCCCTGCAACTGCATTCGCGGGATATCCGCCGGGTGCACCTGCGCCGGCTGTTCGCCGACGATCCGGAGCGTGGTGAGCGGTTCACGGCCGAGGCCGCTGGTCTCTTCCTCGACTACTCGAAGAACCTGATCAACGACGAGACCCTGATGCTCTTGTTCCAGCTCGCGGAACAGCGGGGTCTGCGCAGCCGCATCGACGCCATGTTCAACGGCGACAAGATCAACCTCACGGAGAAGCGCGCCGCCCTGCACGTGGCCCTGCGTGCCCCCAAGGACGAGTCCATCCTCATGGGTGGTGTGGACGTGCTGCCCCAGGTGCATGCGGTGCTGGACAAGATGGCGGCTTTCGCCGAGGAGATCCGCGGCGGCCAGCGCTTAGGCTATACCGGCAAGCGCATCCGCAACATCGTCAACGTGGGCTTAGGAGGCTCGGACCTGGGACCGGTGATGGCGGATGCGGCCCTGCGCCACTACAGCCGTCGCGACCTCACCTTCCGTTTCGTTTCCAACGTGGACGGCACCGACTTCGAAGAAGCGGTGCGGGGCCTGCAACCCGCCGAGACCCTATTCATCCTGAGTTCCAAGAGTTTCACCACACCGGAGACCCTGGCCAATGCCCGCAGCGCGCGCCGCTGGTGCCTGGACAAGCTCGGTAGCGAACGCGCCATCCCCAGGCACTTCGTGGCGGTGTCCAGCAGTGTCACGGAGCCCGGTCGCTTCGGCATCCCCCAGGAGAACCTGTTCCGCATCTGGGACTGGGTCGGCGGCCGCTATTCGATGGACTCGGCCATCGGCCTGTCCACTATGATCGCCGTGGGCGAGGTCAACTTCCGCGCCATGCTCTCGGGCTTCTACGCCATGGACGAGCACTTCCGCCTCGCGCCCTTCGCCCAGAACCTGCCGGTGCTCATGGGCCTACTCAGCGTCTGGTACGGCAACTTCTTCGGCGCCGAGACCGCAGCGGTGTTGCCCTACGACTCCTACCTGCGGCACCTGCCCGCCTACCTGCAGCAACTCACCATGGAGAGCAACGGCAAGCACGTGGACCAGGACGGCGTCGGCGTGGACTACACCACCTCCCCCATCTACTGGGGCCAACGCGGCGTCAACGGCCAGCATTCCTTCTATCAGCTGCTGCATCAGGGCACGCGTCTCGTGCCCTGTGACTTCATCGGCTTCTGTCAGAGCTTGAATCCGCTGAATGGTCACCATGACATGCTCATGGCCGAGCTGTTTGCACAAACTGAGGCATTGGCTTTCGGCAAGACTGCGGAACAACTCAAGGCCGAGAAAGTCCCGGACTGGCAGGTGCCTTACCGGGTGTTGGAAGGCGATCGCCCCAGCAATACCCTGCTCGCGGAACGCCTCACACCCCAGAGCCTCGGGGCATTGGTGGCCCTGTATGAGCACAGCGTCTTCACCCAAGGCGTCATCTGGAACATCGACTCCTTTGACCAGTGGGGCGTGGAACTGGGCAAGAGCCTGGCGAAACACACACTTCGAGAGGTGGAAGACAGCGCCGAGCCGGAGCTGCGACATGACAGCTCCACCAATAACCTCATCAAGAGGTATCGGCAGCAGCGTCTGGCGGGGAAGGCGGGATAACACCTGGGAAAACCAACACTGCAGGCGGCTTCGAATCCGTTCAAGCCGCTGCAGGGTTGTCCACGAGGCCCTCGCGGGCCAGAGCGTGATGCACCCCTAAGTGCAACGTCGTCTGGCGCAAATATTAGCCACCTGCTTTGTTTACACCCATCAGGGATTCCCTGATTCTGGCTCAGCCCAGGGCTTAAGCTCCGCGTTACAATAGGCACCTCGTCTGTGAGATCGCCTGTTCACGCCCGCCCCTGCCTAGGCCAGGAGTTGACGCATGGATTCACTGGATCCGGTCCTGCTCTCGCGGATGCAGATGGCGTTCACCCTCAGCTTCCATATCCTGTTCCCGACCCTGACCATCGGCCTCGCGGTGTTCCTGGCCATCCTCGAGAGCCTGTGGCTCAAGACCGGGGACGAGTTCTATCGGCGCCACTATCACTTCTGGGTGAAGCTGTTCGCTCTCACCTTCGGCGTCGGCGTGGTCTCCGGCGTGGTGCTGTCCTACGAGTTCGGCACCAACTTCGGCCGCTTCTCAGCCATCGCCGGCAGCGTGGTGGGCCCGCTCATGAGCTACGAGGTGCTCACCGCCTTCTTCATGGAATCGGGCTTCCTCGGCATCATGCTGTTCGGCTGGAAGCGGGTCGGCAAGGGCCTGCACTACTCAGCCACCCTGCTGGTGGCTGCCGGCACCGTGACCTCCGCCTTCTGGATCCTGTCCGCCAACTCCTGGATGCAGACCCCCACCGGCGCCGTGCTGCAGGACGGCGTCTTCTACCCGCAGGACTGGTGGCAGATCGTCTTCAACCCCTCCTTCCCCTACCGCCTGGCGCACATGCTGCTGGCGGCGCTCCTGAGTTCCAGCGTGTTCGTGGCGGGCGTCTCCGCGTGGCTGTGGATGACCGGGTCCGAGCCACGCTTCGGCCGCTTCAGCTTCCGCTTCGCCATCATCGCCGCGGCCATACTCGCGCCGCTGCAGATCGTGGCCGGTGACCAGCAGGGTCTGGTGGCCGAGAAGTATCAGCCCATCAAGGTCGCCGCCATCGAAGGCCGTTGGGAGACCGAAGCCCATGCACCGCTGGTACTGTTCGGCTGGCCCGACGCCGCCTCGCGCCGCAACCTGTACGCCATCGAGATCCCGGAAGCCGGCAGCCTCATCATCAAACACCACGCGGACGGGGTGGTGACTGGTCTCGATTCAGCGCCGCCTTCCGACTGGCCGGTGGTGCCGATAGTGTTCTTCGCTTTCCGCATCATGGTGGGCTTAGGGTTACTTATGCTCGCTTACGCGTGGTTCGGCACCTGGTATCTCAGACGGCACAAGGATCAGCTGCCGCGCTGGTTCCTCACCGCCGCAGTGTGGATGGTGCCGGCGGGTTTCATCGCCACCGTGGCCGGCTGGTGGGTCGCCGAGACCGGTCGCCAACCCTGGGTGGTTTACGGCCTGCTGCGTACTGCGGACGTAGCCACGCAGGTGCCCGGCGGCCAGGTGCTCTGGTCCCTGCTGACCTTCATCGCGGTATACGCAGTGGTGATGGCCGCCTATCTCTATTACATGATCAAGGTCATCCGCGGCGGTCCGGCGGAAGCTGCACCACCCAAGCTTGCCAGTGGCAAGGCGTCGCCCGCCAAGCCTGCCTTCGGCGGCGTGGAGGACAACTGATGCATCTCTTGCCTCTGGTGTGGGTGAGCATCATCGCCTTCGGCGTCGCCGTCTACGTGGTGATGGACGGCTTCGATCTCGGCATCGGCATCCTCTTTCCCTTCGCCCGGAGTCACGGGCACCGCGACCTCATGATGAACAGCGTCGCCTGGGTGTGGGACGGTAACGAGACCTGGCTGGTCATGGGCGGTGTGGGTCTGTTCTCGGCCTTCCCGCGCGCCTACGCCATCCTGCTCCACGCCCTCTACATCCCATTGATTCTGATGCTGGTGGCGCTGATCTTCCGCGGTATCTCCTTCGAGTTCCGCTTCAAGGCCCATAAGAGCCGCTTCCTCTGGGACCTGGCGTTCAGCGTAGGTTCGATGCTGACAGCCCTCTGCCAGGGCATCACCTTGGGCGCCGTGGTGCAGGGGGTCGCGGTGGTGGACGGCCGTTACGCAGGCGGTGCCTTCGACTGGCTCACGCCTTTCAGCTTGTTCACGGGTTTGAGCGTGGTGGCGGGTTACGCCTTGCTGGGCGCGAGCTGGCTCATCATGAAGACCGAACACGATCTCAGGGACTGGTGCTACAAGATGGCGCACCGCAGCCTGCTCTTGATGCTCGTGGCGGTCGCCGTCGTCAGCATCTGGACGCCGCTCATGTCTGCGGCCATCCGTGAACGCTGGTTCTCCGTGCCGAACTTCTACTACCTGTCCCAGGTACCGCTCGCCACCCTGCTCTTGGCCGCGGGCCTCTGGTACGCCCTCAAGCGCCGCCACGACTATGTGCCGTTCTACTGCAGCGTGGGTCTCTTCATGCTGGCCTACCTCGGCCTCATCATCAGCATCTGGCCCTACATCGTGCCGCGGGCCCTCAGCTTCGAGGAAGCGGCAGCGCCGGAGTCCAGCCAGGTGTTCGCGCTGGTAGGCTTCCTCATCGTCATCCCCATCATCCTCACCTATACCATCGCCGGCTACTACATCTTCAGCGGTAAGGTGAAGGCCGACGAGCACTACCATTGAAGCCGCTGCATCCCCGGCTCAAATCCTGGCTGTGGTTCCTCGGGATCTATCTCGCATCCGTCGCCGTGTTCGCCCTGGTCACCGGTGCCCTGCATCTGTTCACGCACGCTTGAGCACTTGCCCCGCCCCGGCCGATCTCCCACGTCCATGACATGAACCGGCGAAAAACGAGCCGGTAGATACGTCGTATGCCGCCTTAGGAAGCCGGCTCCCTGGGCGTTACTACCTTATAATCAGGTAAAACCCCTAGCCGCTGCTCCCGGGAATCCCTGCATGCCCCAATCCGGCTCCATCCGCGTCACCCGCTGGCGTGCCGGCCTCGTGCTCGGCGCGGTGTTGCTGGCTTGCGCGATGGGCGCCCAGGCCAACGTCATCAAGGTGGCGTCTGCGGCGGTGAATGCGGGTGGCAGCAGTTGCTCCCTGATCGATGCCATCAACGCCGCCAACAGCAACACCAAGACCGGCGCCTGCCCCGCGGGCGACGACAGGACCAACGGCGGCGACGTCATCGTCTTGTCAGCGGGCACGTACAAGATCGGCAGCGCCGACGACGACTGGTACGGCCCCAACGGCCTGCCCCCCATCACCTCCAAGATCACCATCGTCGGCGATCCCAAGGGCACCGTGATCATGCGCAGCGCCAACAGCGGCGTGTCCGCATTCCGCATCTTCTTCATCGGCGGCGGCGAATCCTTAAGCGCCTACAACCCGCCCCAGGACGGCAACGGCACCGTGGTGTTCAGCACCCTGCCGGCCCGCGGCAACCTCACGCTAATCAACCTCACCCTCGAGAACGGTCTGGCCCAGGGCGGTGACGGCGGGAACAGTCCTCCGGGCGGCGGCGGCGGCGGACTCGGTGCCGGCGGCGCCATCTATAACCAGGGGACGCTCAGCCTTCAGGGCGTGACCCTGGTGGGCAACCAGGCCATCGGCGGTGCCGGTGGCGGCACCAGCGGCAGCGGCGCCGTTGCCGGAGGCGGCGGCGGCATGGGCGGCGGCGGCGACAGCTTCGGAAACGGTGGCGGTTTCGGCCCCAACGGTGCCTGGCCCGACAGCACCACCCCACCGAGTGAATTCGGCAACGGTGGCAACTCAGGCCAAGTGGGTGGCGTTGGTGGCGGCGGTGGTAATGGCAAGAACGGCGGCTACGGCGGTGGCGGAGGTGGTGGCGGCGTCGGTGCGTCCGGCGGCTTCGGCGGCGGTGGCGCGGGCATAAGTGCGGGCGGCTTCGGCGGCGGCTCAGCACTCGTCATCGGCGGGGGCGGCGCAGGCTTAGGCGGAGCCATCTTCAACGAGGGGGGCAGCGTGTCGGTGCAGAACTGCACCTTCACCGCCAACAACGTCCAGGGCGGCACCGGTGGTCTGCTCCCGAACGGTCCCGGCGACGGCTTCGGCGCTGCGATCTTCAACCTGAACGGCAGCCTCACGGTCAGTTACTCGACACTCGCCGGCAACACCTTGAGCGGAGCCGCTGTATCTGGCGGCGGTGTCTATAGCCTGCAACTGGGCACACCCGGTTCACCTGCAGCGGACGCCTCCGCTTCTGCCAGCCTGGACGCGGACTCCTCGATACTCTTTGGCTCACTGCAGCTCACCACCGATGCTTCCGGCAACACCACCAGCAGCACTGCGGACGACTGCGCCAACAACGGCGGCGCCTTGAGCGGCAGCCATGACGTGCTCGGCCCCACCTCCGCTTCCTGCATCACTGCCGGCGACCAGTTCACCACACCCGTGAACCTGCCCCTCGCCAACAACGGCGGCCCCACCGAGACCATGGCCATCATCATCGGTTCGGCCCTGAACGCCGGTAACCCCTCCACCGCGCCGCTGTTGGATCAGCGCGGTTACCTGCGGGATGCCGCCCCGGACGTGGGCGCTTACGAGTTCAGCTTCACCCCCATCGCCATCCCCGCGGTCAGCGGCCTGCAGAACGCCAGCGCCGTGGCAGGCGGCAGTGTCTCCCAGCAGGCCTTCAACCTGAGCGGCAACACCGCGAGCCAGCCGAGCCTGATCGTGAGCTTCACCACCTCCGATACTTCGATCGTGCCCGCCGCCAACCTCGCACTCTCCGCCAACTGCGGAGCGAGCCTGGCCCAGGATGCCTGCGCCCTCAACGTCACTCCGACTGCCAGGGGCGTCGGCACGGCCGTGGTGACGGTGGCCGCCACCAACGGTTACGGCCAGACCGGTTACGGGAGTTTCACCCAGACTGTCATCCCGCCTGCGCCGGTGGCGACGAACGACACCCTGACGGTGAATTCAGGCGCGACCCTGAACGGTTCCCTGTCGGCGAGCGAAGCGCTCAACGCCGCCCTCACTTACATCATCGTGACCCAACCCGCCCACGGCAGCCTGAAGCTCGGCAGTGCCAACAGCAGCGCCTTCACCTATACGCCTGCCAACGGCTTCATCGGCTCCGACCGCTTCACCTGGAAGGCCAACGACGGCAGCCTGGACTCCAACATCGCCACCGACAGCATCACCGTGAACCTGGCGCCGCCACCGCCGGGCGCACCTACGGTCTCCAACCTCAGTTTCAACGTCAAAGAGAGCACCGCCTTCAGCGGGACACTGACCGCCACCGGTACCGGCGCATTCAGCTTCGCCGTGGGGACCAAGCCCAGCCATGGCAGTGTCAAGATCACCGACACCGGCACCGGCGCTTTCACCTACACGCCGGCCGCGGGTTTCACCGGCAGTGACAGCTTCACCTACACCGCCACCGATACCCTGCTCAAGGCCACCTCCAACCCTGCCACCGTCAGTCTCGACGTCAGCGTCACCGGCACAGGTGGAGGCGGCGGCAGCGGAGGTGGAAGTGGTGGCGGCAGTGGTGGTGGTGGAAGCGGCGGCAGCGGGAGCGGTGGCGGAGGCAGCGGTGCCGGCGGCGTGAACAGCGTCGCGCCCATCGCCAGCGCCCAGACCCTGGCCACTTATGCCGGCACACCGGTCAAAGGCGCTCTCGCTGCCAGCGATGCGGCCGGCAACGCCATGACCTTCGCCGTGACCCAACCTGCACACGGCAGCGTGACTGTCGTCGCGGGCAGCGGCGCCTTCAGCTACAGCCCGGCCGCGGGTTTCACCGGCAGCGACAGCTTCGATTTCACTGCCACCGACAGCGTCACCAAGCTGATCTCGTCCGCCGCTGCGGTGAGCCTAACGGTCACGGGCATCCCCGTATCCACTACCGCCGTGCCGGTGGTGGGCAGCGCTTCCTTCACCACCTACAGCAACGTCCCGGTGAGCGGGCAGCTGAGCGGCAGCGATGCG
>DASYCJ010000008.1:0-51146 GCA_036500225.1 Gammaproteobacteria bacterium | reverse complement strand
ACCTGTCCCGCCCACAGTGATGCCGTCGATCCTTAAAGTCGGCTGACCTACACCGACCGGCACGCTTTGGCCTTCCTTGCCGCAAGTGCCGACGCCCTCATCCAGCTTCAGATCGTTGCCCACCATGCTCACGCGAGTGAGTACATCCGGGCCATTCCCGATCAACGAAGCACCGCGCACGGGTCGGGTCACCTTGCCGTCCTCGATGAGATAGGCCTCGCTCGCCGAGAACACGAACTTGCCACTGGTGATGTCCACCTGGCCGCCGCCGAAGTTTGCGGCATACAGGCCCTTCTTGACGGACTTGATGATCTCCTGCGGATCATGGGGGCCTGGCAACATGTAGGTGTTAGTCATGCGCGGCATGGGCAGGTGGGCGAAGGATTCGCGCCGGCCGTTGCCGGTGGGAGCGACGCCCATGAGGCGTGCGTTGAGCTTGTCCTGCATGTAGCCCTTCAGGATGCCCTTCTCGATCAGGGTGGTGCACTGGGAAGGCGTCCCCTCGTCGTCCACATTCAGGGAACCGCGCCTATCCTTGAGAGTGCCGTCATCCACTACGGTGCAGAGTTCGTTGGCCACCTTATGGCCGACCTTTCCGGAGAAAGCTGACGTGCCCTTTCGGTTGAAATCTCCTTCCAGGCCATGGCCGATGGCTTCATGCAGCAGGATGCCGGGCCAACCTGCACCCAACACTACGGTCATGGTTCCGGCCGGAGCCGGTTCAGCTTCGAGGTTCACGAGAGCTTGACGCACCGCCTCTTGGGCGATGCGGGAAGCGACGCCCGACTCGATGAAATAGCCGTAACCGAAGCGGCCACCGCCACCGGAATAGCCCTGCTCGCGGCGTCCATCCTGCTCCACGATCACGCTCACATTGAAACGCACCAGGGGCCGCACATCCGCAGCGAGAGTGCCGTCGCTGCCCGCCACAAGCACCGTATCGTGGACGCCGGAGAGGCTCACCATCACCTGCTTCACACGGGGATCGATGCGCCGCGCTTCGACATCGATGCGTTCCAGCAACTTCACCTTGTCCGCGTCCTGCAGGGTCGGGATCGGGTCCAGGGGCTTGTATAAGCGCTGCGGAGCATTGGGTGTCCAGGCCTTGAGGCCGTTCTCACCACCATGACGTGCGATGGCGCGAGCCATATCCGAGGCGCGGGTCAGGGCCGGCAGCAGGATCTCGTCGGAATAGGCGAAACCGGTCTTCTCGCCGGCGATGGCGCGCACGCCCGCCCCTTGCTCGATGCTGTGTGAGCCGTCCTTGACGATGCCATCCTCGAGCGACCAGGATTCATGACGTGAGAGCTGGAAGTACACGTCCGCACTGTCGAGCTTGTGGGCCAGGAGCCGGTCCAGGATGCCCGCCACCTTGCGCTCATCGAGGCCGGTGGGTTCGAGCAGGCTCTGTTCGGCGATCTTCAGGGCATTTTCCATGGGGCTCTCGGGCGGGATAGGTCGTGGGTCGATCGTATATATATGGGCAGTCTCAGGGATTCTAAACCAGCTTGCGGTGGCTTAACGCCGGGAATTTTCCCCTGAGCCGGGACTGCTGCACCGGGTCGAACACGCCACTCACCACGCCGGGTTCGGCATCGCGCCGCTCGGCCACGACTTCGCCCCAAGCATCCACCAGCATGCTACGGCCCCACGTGTCGCGGCCATTGGCATGGTGACCACCCTGGGCCGATGCGACGAGGAAACTCAGGTTCTCCACCGCCCGGGCCCTTACCAGCACATCCCAGTGACGCTGGCCGGTGGTCTTGGTGAAGGCGGAAGGCACGGCGAAACAGGTCGCCCCCTGGGTCGACAGCGCTCGGAAGAGTTCCGGGAAGCGCAGGTCGTAGCAGACCGCCAGACCCAGCTTACCGAAAGGCGTCACGACCACCACGGGCTTCTTGCCCGCCTCGGTGCGCGCCGACTCATGGTAGGACTCGGCTCCGCCTACCTGCACGTCGAACATGTGGATCTTGTCGTAGAAGGCCACGCGCCTACCCTGCGGGTCATACACCGGGCAACGCGCGTACACGCGATCCCGTGACTCCAGCACCGGCACGGTGCCACCCACGATCCAGGCTTTCAGGGATTGGGCCTTCTCCGCCAGGAAGTCCTGAATCTGACCGCTGCCGTCCACTTCACCCGCAGCGACCCGCTCCGCATCATCCCGCGCCATGAGCGCGAAGTTTTCCGGCAGCACGATGAGTTCAGCGCCGCCCGCGGCGGCTTTGGCCATGAGCTTGCCAGCTTCCCGCAGGTTCACGGTCACATCCGTACCGGAACACATCTGCACGGCGGCAAACTTATGCATCAGCGCCGCACCAGAAGCGTCAAGGCGTCTTCGGCCTGGTCGGCACTCACGTGCTTGTCGATGTGATCGGCAGGTATCCCTAAGGCCACCAGCCAATCCTGTAGTTCGCCGGCCCAGAGGTTGGTGGTATCACTGCCGGAATACTGGATGACCATGTGCGCATCGGGAGTAGCGAGCCAGTCCGCCATGGCATCGCGGATGGGCGCCAAATGGATCAGCGCACTGCCGCTACGGGGCAACGCCCATTGCTCGGCGCTCAGCGTGAAACTGTCGCCCGCCCCGCGCGCCTGGGGCAGCAGCAAGAGCGACAAGATGAGGCCGATGAGGGTTCGCTGCATGGCGGACTCTTAGGGCTTGTGGGTGGCAGGCACCGGCACCGCTACGGAGCCGGGCACCTTAGTAAGCACGGGATTATCCCATGAGCCCGTCAGGTGATAGCGCACCTCACCGGCCTTGCTCAAGGGCTTCTTGAAGATCTCCGTAAGCAGGAACACCACAGCACCCACGCCCACACCGGCTGCCAGGGCCCCCACCACCGGCAGGCTGGAACCGACACTGGCATCCACGATCAGGGCTTGGTCGAAGTCACGCTTGGCGAGGCCGGTTCGACCCACGAGATGGATGCTAGCAGCGGGACCATTGATGGTCAGGTCCTTTGTATAAGCATCACCTTGTTGCAGCAGGAAGTTACCCTCGATGCTGTCATAACCGAAGCCCTTGCCGAACACGTCACTGAAGTTCAGCAACAGCCGGCGTGGCAACGCGTTGATGCTGAGCAGGCCGAACAGCCGTCCAGCGCCTGGCTGCACCTCTTTGATCTGGCCATCTTGCAATTTCACGTGGATGCTACCGCCCAAGGTCTGCACCACATCGCCCATGGGGCTGTCCTGCCAGTTCAACGAAGCGACGATGCTGCCTTTGTCGCCCGTGAGTCCGGCGTCGAAACCCAAGGACTGTAGAGACTTCTCCACATCCTTGCTCTCCACATCCGCATTCAAGGCACTCTGCTGCTTACCTGAAGGGTCCACGACCCAAGCACCGTCGCCGCTCACGCTGAAGCTCGGGTCCGCCACCTTCACTTGCTCGAGGGCAATCCCGTCGGCACGGGGCACGAGCGCGAGACTGACGTTGTCCAGGGTCATACGGCCGAACTGGAATTGTTTAGTGCTGAAGCGGAGTGCCGGCACGCTACGCGGATCGAAGTTCGGGGCCGGAGCCTTCGCCGTCTCCGGCTTGTTGGCAAGAGCCCCGAGGCCCCCGGACTTGTCCTCGAGGAGCACCTGATCCATGTCCAGCAAGATGGGATGGTCCGCATCCACTCTGGAAGGGATGGAGAATGCTCCGGCCACAGGCACGCTGTCGATTCGACCCTGCCAACCGGTGTCGCCGTGCTTCATGGCGAGATGCACCTTGTCCAGGCTTTGGCCGAAGCCGGCGAGATGTCCGATGCCCACATCCACGTCCGCCACCACCGATGGCAAAGCCCCACGCTGCACCGGCCCGGTACCCGACTGCGTATCGTTGCCAGCCATGGGTAGGAGTGCCGCTTTCCACTGATCCCAGTCAAAAGCTGCGAGATAACCGTCCACCGAGAATCCTGGCTTGGCCGGGCGCGAAGCGGTGGCACCACCTAAGCGCAGTTCACCGCGATCAAAATCCATGCCACCCTTGTGGGGCTTCAAGTCCACGCGTATGCCTAAAGCGGTGCTATAGGTGCCAGCGAGGCTCAAGTCATCTGCGGCCTCAAGCTTGAGGTTGACCCGCAGCGGTCGAGTCTCCGCCGGCGCCTTACCGAAGGGGTCTGGCAATTGCATGCCCAGCCCCTGCAGGTCCGATTGCAGAGTGAGATCCAGCCCCGCGGTGCTGGTGCCGGGCTGCATGGGGATACGGCCGTCCACTTGCCAGCTGCTCTCGCCTTCTAGCCACCGTTCGGTGCCGTGTCCCAGCAGTGCTGCTAACGCCGGACTCTTGGCCGTACCCCGCACGCTCACGGCGCTCAAGCCCCCGTGGGCATCGTTGGGGGTATGGATCACGACTGCCACCGGACCGCCCAGCAGGGTGCCTTCGATACCATCAGTGGAGAGCCCGTAGTTGCCGAAATCGATAGAGCCATGCAGGTGTTCCGCTTTGAGGGCTGGCAAGGCCGTAGGACCCAGGCTTACTTCCTGCAGTATTGCCTTACCCTTCAAGGCGAAGTCCTGAGGGCGCGTCACCGGCAGAGTGAAATGGATGTCGGCGACGGCGCTGCCCTTAGCGCTGAAACTATCCAGATAGCCGCCGAGCATCTTGCCCAGCGGTCCCTGACGCAGGAAATCGAGTCCGTTGCCGGCGCCACCCTTGGCCGAGCCATCGACCTGCAAGATGCCGGTCTTAAGTTCGGCGAAGCGGGCGGTCGTGCCATCCTGGATCTCCAGGTTCTGGATGGTACCGCTATGAGCATGGGCTTCGAGACCCTGGTCCAGGAAACGCACGTCCGCATCCAGGTCCTTGAGAGGCGGCCAGCCTCCGAAATAATCCAACTGTGCGTGCTGCACGTGGAACTGGATATCGAAGGTGCCACCCTTGTTATCGTACCAGGGGAAATCGGAGGTCTTGCCGTGGATGGAGACGGTGCCAGAGGTGACCTGACCGGACTTGATGGACGTATCCAGCCACACGACTACCGGCGTCGGCATGATACCAACCGGGAAATAGGTGGACTTGTTGCGTGCGTCGGCCCGATCGACCGTCGCGTCCAGATCCAATACTGGAGCGCTGCCGTCGGCAGGGAACTGCATTCCAGCGCGGCCGTGCGCGGCGGCATCGGCGTTGGCCACCTGGAAGCTGTCGGTGGCCACGCGCCAACCTTGGGTATCATGATCCACCCGAGCCAAGAGTTTGAGATTATCGGCATGCATCAGGCCGCGAAACAGCGGACGGAAGTCCACGTCTGCGCCTTGCGCATCGAGTCGCACCTGGCCGCCGCTGTCGGCCATATCCACCTGCCCGCTCATACCGGCGAAACCGGGGTAGCCTTCAGCAGCGCGCAGCTGCAGGCGATCGAAGTCTGCCTTCACGCTCCAAGTCTTGGGAGTCTTATCGTCCAGACCCAGTTTGAAACTAAGCGCTGATATGTCTCCGGCCGGTGAAAAGGCATGCGCCCGTTTCACAGTGGCCGCATCGTCCTCAGGCAGCCAATCCACCAGGGCCGTAAGGTCCTGCATCCTGAGTAAGCCTGCGTCGCCGGACCAATGATCCCCATCTCCAGCATGGCTGTACGTCAGGTCCATATCCTGCTTGGTCCAGGCCGAACTGCGGCCCACCTGCAGTGCCACGTCTCGCCCCTGCACATGCCAACCGTCTTGAGCACGTGTCCAGAGGAACTTACCCTGCAACAAAGGCACCGTAGGACCCGCGCCGAGCGGCGCTGCCGGCATGAGATCATGGGCGTCGAAGTTGGCAGTGGCGTTTTGCAATCGGCCTTGTGTACCTTCAGCGCGCAGGTCCACGTTGAAAGTACCGGCACTGAGATAGCCCGGCGGCTTGGGTAGATAGGCGCCGATGTGTGCCGGCTGCAGGCCACTACCCTGCAACTCCGCCTCCCAATCCCATCGACTAGCGTCGATGCCATCTCCACGGATATGCAGCCGGAACTCGAGGGCCCGACCGAACTGCGTGGGTAGCAGGGCCTGGCCTTGCATACGATGATCGTCCGGAACGTTGTCTATGCGTAGACCGATGCGGGTGAACACCACCGGGCCAGGCTGGCGCGGATCGATCAGGGTGAGCTGGCCGTCCTTGACCACCACTTCAGCGGTCTGGCCCAAGACTTCCCTCAGGGTCGCGTCCCAATCGGTGTTCTCACTCTGCACCGTGGTACCGAGGCCGCGGATCGTATAGCTGCCGTCCGCCAGGCGTTGCACTTCCAGGCGCGGCGCCACCAGGGTGATTCGACTGGGGCGCGGCAACTGGAAGTGCAGGAGGCTGCGCCAATCCAAGCCTAGTCGCACCTCCTGGGCCGCCACTACTTCGCGATGGCCATCACGGCTCAGGATGCGGGCATCCAGCAGGCTCACCTCGGGGCCGCTCCAACTCCAGTCGGCGCTCATGGAATGGATCTGTACCGGGCGCTGTAACTCGCTGCTGGCCCATTGCTCTATCTGCAAGCGGTAAGTCGGCACCAGCGGAGTCAAGAGACGGAACAGACCCACCACCGTGGCAAGTAGGATCACCAGGGCAGCGAAGGCCCCGGCAGTCCACTTCCACAGGCGGCGTTTCCAGTTAGCCATCAGATGGGCACCACATCGAACTGCTCTTGTGAATACAGGGCCTCGACTTGCAGCCGCACCAACTTGCCGGCTTGAGCCGAGACTTCTGCCAGGGTGGCGGCCTCTTGATCCAGTAACAGGTCCACCACTTCCTGGGCCGCCAGCACCCGGAGTTCCTTGGCCTCTGCCTGGCGCGTGGCACGTAAGAGTTCCCGGAACACGTCGTAGCACACGGTCTCGGCGCTCTTCAGGGAACCACGCCCGGCACAGCTTGGACAAGGCTCGCAGAGCACATGTTCCAGGCTTTCGCGTGTGCGCTTGCGGGTCATCTCCACGAGACCCAGGGCTGAGACCGCCGTCACCTGGGTCTTGGCGTGATCTGGGGCGAGGGCCCTCTCCAAGGCCTGTAACACCGACTGCTTATGTATCTCGTCATCCATATCGATGAAGTCGATGATGATGATGCCGCCGAGGTTACGTAGGCGCAGTTGCCGGGCGATCGCTTCGGCCGCCTCCAAATTGGTGCGGACGATGGTGTCTTCGAGGTTGCTCTTGCCCACGTAGGCGCCGGTGTTCACATCGATGGTGGTCATGGATTCGGTCTGGTCTATGACCAGGTGTCCACCGGACTTGAGAGGCACCTTACGCTCCAGGGCACGCTGGATCTCCGCTTCGACACCGTGCTGCTCGAAGATAGGTTTCGCCGCCTCGTGCACCACGATGCGGTCAGTCATATCCGGTATGAAAGTACGGGTGAAATGGCGCATACGCTCTGCGGTCTCGGCAGAATCCACCGCTACCGACTGCAGTCGTTCGCTGGAGAGATCCCGCAGGATGCGCACCGCCAACGGCAGGTCCTCGTGCACGCGTTGACCTGGCTTGGCGATCTCGCCATCGCGCTGCACGCTCTCCCATAGCCTGTTCAGGAATAGCATGTCGGCGCGCAAGGCGTCAGGCTGAGCCGCTTCCGCGGCAGTGCGGGCGATATAGCCGCCAGCAGCGAGCTCGGGCGCGAAGGCTTCGATGTGGCCCTTGAGTCGCGTGCGCTCGGCTTCGTCTTCGATGCGCGTAGACAGCCCCACGCCGCTGCCCCCCGGCATGTACACGAGGTACCGGGATGGGATGCTGATGCGAGTGGTGAGGCGCGCGCCCTTGCTGCCCAAGGGATCCTTGAGCACCTGTACCAGGAGATGCTGGCCCTCGTGAAGGAGTTCGCGGATGTCCGGCAGAGGGGAGGGAGTCTCGCCTTCCGCGACTTGCTGACCCTGAGTACGGGCCACGTCCGACGCGTGCAGGAAGGCGGTGCGCGCTAACCCAAGCTCGACGAAGGCGGCCTGCATGCCTGGCAGGACCCGGGTCACGGTGCCCTTGTAGATGTTGCCCACCAGCCCACGGCGGCGGGTGCGCTCGATGTAGATCTCCTGCAGTACTCCGTCTTCCAGCAATGCCGCGCGCGTCTCCCGCGGCGTCACGTTCACCAGGATCTCTTCGCTCATGGCGTGCTCTCGATTTTAAGGGTTGAGGAGTGACGGATCCGTGGATCCATCACTCCTCAAACCTCACTCAGAGCACACCGATACCTGCCTCTTGCAACAGAGCAGTAGTCTCGAACAGCGGCAGGCCCACGACACCGCTGTAGCTGCCGGCCAGATGCTCGACGAACATGCCACCCAATCCTTGGATACCGTAGGCGCCGGCTTTGTCCCGCGGCTCACCGCTATCCCAGTAGGCCGCGGCTTCTTCCTCGCCTATGCGCCTGAACTTCACTTCGCTCAGGCTTACTGCGACGCGGACCCTGTCCGACTGCCACAGGGCTATAGCCGATAATACTTGATGGGAGCGCCCGCCGAGACGACCTAACATGGCTATCGCGTCTTCCCGGTCCCGGGGCTTGCCCAAGATGGCCCCCTCCAGCACCACGGCTGTATCCGCGGCCAGTACCGGTAGAGCGGGATTTCCCAGGCGCTCTGCTCCCGCTAACGCCTTGGCTTCTGCGAGTCGAGACACGTAATCCTGCGGCATCTCACCGGGTCTCGGACTCTCGTCCACATCCGCCACTACCACCTCGAATCTGAGCCCCAACTGCTCCAGCAACTGTCGGCGGCGGGGAGAAGCCGAGGCTAGGTAAAACTGAGGAGCCATCAGGCGCGATGATAAGGGTGATTTTTAAGGATCGACCAGGCTCTATATATCTGTTCTGCCACTACCACCCGCACCAGTGCATGGGGCAGGGTCAGGGGCGAGAGGGAGAGCCTGGATTCCGCCTTGGCAAGGACATCGGGCGCGAGACCCTCAGGACCGCCGACGAGTAACGCTTGGTCGCGGCCTTCCTGTAACCAGCGGTTGAGCAGCTTCGCCAGGGCGTCCGTATCCAGGGCCTTGCCGCGCACATCGAGTGCAGTGACACCAGCCCCATCAGGCAAAGCCGCGAGCATGGCCGTGCCCTCTTCCTGCATGGCCTTGCGGGCATCGCCGCCGGCACGGGCTGTACCCAGCGGAATCTCCTTCAGCAGCAGCTTGCACTCCGGCGGCATGCGTCCGGCATAGTCGCGGAAGCCGTCGTCCACCCAGACTGGCATGCGCGTGCCCGCAGCGATGAGATGGATGCGCACAGCGCGCTCAGCTGCCGGCAGCCTTGTTCATATCCGGCAACCAGAGCTTCTCCAGATTGTAGAAGTCGCGCACCTGCGGGCGCATCACATGCAGCACCACGTCGCCGAGATCCACCAGCACCCATTCGCCGCCCTGTTCACCTTCGACGCCCAGGGGCTTCACCTTGTGCTCGCGCACCACGTCCAAGGCATTGCGCGCCAGGGATTTCACGTGCCGGTCGGAGGTGCCACTGACCACGATCATGAAGTCGGTGATCGCGGTCATGCCGCGTACGTCCAGCACGCGTAGGTCCACGCCCTTCATGTCCTCCAGGGCTTCCACCACCAGATCCTTGAGCTTCTCGGGTTTCATGCTTGATCCTCAGACATAACAATGGGAATCCTGTATCAGGGCGCGCACCGGGTCCGGCACCAGGAAACGCAAGTCTCCGCCTCGGGCCGCCGTGGCGCGGATCTGGCTGGAGGATATCTCCAGCTGGGTCACCGTCTGCAGCATCAGCTTGCCAGCAGCGTGTTGCATCATGGCCGGCGCATCCTCCACCTGCCGCTCCTGCAGGAGCATGGCCAGCTCGCCGCCGGTCTGCAGGTTCCAGCCCGGGCGGTGCGCCACCACTAGATGCGCCAAGTCCAATATCTCCTGCCAGTGGTGCCAGGCGGTGAAGCCCAGGAAAGCATCCAGTCCGAGCACCAGCACCAACCGGTCATGGCCGTGTTCGCGACGCAATGCCTTGAGGGTGTCGAAGGTATATGAAGGCGTGGCGCGCTTCAGTTCCCTTTCATCCACCTGGAAGCGGGGCTCACCAGCCACCGCGGCCTTGAGCATGGCGAGACGCGTCTCAGCGGAGGCCTGAGGCGCACCGCGATGCGGCGGCTGTCCGCTGGGGATGAAGAGCATGCTGTCCAAGGAGAGCGCTTCGAGGATCTCGAGCGCCGGCCGCAGATGGCCGAAATGGATGGGGTCGAAACTGCCCCCGAAGATGCCAATTTTTCTCATCCGCTGCCGCGGCACTCCTGCTCAGCGGCCGGAGGTGTTTCCGGCCATTTGAGTGGTCAATTCTAACAGCTCATCCCAGGGCCGCCCGTGGGCGCGCCCTTTCAGGACCCGATCGGAACGTTGCGCCCGCTTGAGCAGACGTTGCCAGCCCATGGCTTTGCGGCGTTTCAGGGCCGCCTGGATCAGGGGCCGGCGCCGCTCCCAGACCCCCGCCGTCACCCGCTGCGCTGGGGTGCCGGCTTCGATCTCGAGGGCGAAAGACGCCAGTTCCTTCAGTTGGCGCAGTAAGGCACCCAATACCAGGACTGGTTCTTCACCTTCGGCCTTGAGCCCTTCCAGCACTCGCACCGTGCGCGGCACATCGCCGGCCAGGGCCGCGTCCACGAGCTTGAACGCATCGTAGCGGGCACTGTCGGTCACGGCCTCCGCCACCGCCTCTGCATCCAGAGTCCCGGGTTCGCGCAGCAAGGTGAGCTTCTCGATCTCCTGCTTGGCGGCCAGCAGGTTGCCCTCCACTCGCCCGCTGATGAGGGTCACGGCGTCCGGCGTGGCATCGAAGCCCTTGGCCTTCAGGCGCTGACGCACCCAGGCCGGTACTTCTGCGGGCGCCACGGGCCAGACCTGCACCATGAGGCCGGCACGTTCCAAGTTCTGGGCCCAGACTGGATTGCCTTCCAGCTTCTCCTCGGCGATCACCAACAATAAGGTGTCAGGGGCCGGGTCTTTGGCATAGCTGCTCAGGGCCTCGGCACCCTTGGTGCCGGGCTTGCCGGTGGGGATCCTGAGTTCCAGGATGCGTTTGGAGGCGAACAGGGAAAGGCTAGCCCCGGCCGTGAGCATGGCATCCCAGTCGAAGCTGCGCTCCGCCACGAACACCTCGCGGTCGGTGTAGCCCTGGGCACGGGCGGCGGCGCGGATCGCGTCCGCGCTCTCCTCCCGTTGCAGGGGTTCCTCGCCGGCGATGAAGACCACCGGCGGCAAGTCGCCCTTCAACTGAGATGAGAGTCTGTCGGGTCCGAGCTTCACACATCCCGCCAGTCGACTTGCCAACGATGGGCCCGATGATAGCGCAGGCCACGAGATACCGACAGCATCCAGCCGAGGGCTGGAGCTGACGCCGTGGGCTCGCCCCTCATGTCAAACCTCCAGCCGATCACCGGGTCGTGCCACGAGTGCATACAAAGCCGGCATCAGGAACACACCGATGACGAGGCGCGTCAACATCCCGCAGACGATGACCAGGGCGAACGGGCGCTGCGTGTCCGTGCCGACGCCGGTCGCAATGGCCGCCGGCAACAGACCGATGGCCGCAACCAGGGCCGTCATCATGATCGGCCGCAGACGGAGGACTGCCGCTTCACTGACAGCCACGTCGAGGGGCCGACCGTCACGCCTCAACTCGTTGACGCAGGAGATGTACACCACCCCCGTCAGGACCGAGACACCGAATAGCACGATGAAACCGATACCGGACGATACGGAGAAGGGGGTGCCCGTGATCCAAAGCGCTGCTACCCCGCCCACCGGTGCCGACAGCAGCACACCGATCACGGTTATAAACGGGAACTTGAAGTTGCCATAGAGCACATAGAGCAGGCCGAATATCAGCAATACCGTGAAGGGCAAGACCACGCCCATCTGCGCTCGCGACGCGGTGTATTCCTTGTATTCGCCACCCCAATCCATGCGGTAACCTCGTGGCAGACTGACCTGCTTGGCGACTTGGTGGATCGCATCATCGACAGCGCCTGCGAGATCGCGGCCTGCCACTGAGAACTGAACGCCGATGTAACGCGAATTATCCTCGCGGTATATGAACGACGCGCCGTTCGCATCCTGGATGTTCGCAAGCTCCTTGAGTGGGATCTCCTGCCCGGTAGGCGTGGCGATGGGGATGTCGCCGATGGCTTGTGGGTTGTCGCGGTATTTCTGCTGCAGTCGCACGATCAGATCAAACTGTTTCTCGCCCTGCACTACTTGTGTCGCCACGTCGCCACCGATCGCTGCCTCGATGAGGCCATTGACGTCCGAGACGTTCAATCCGTATCGCGCGATGACGTCGCGCTTGATGGTGAGCGCCAGGTTAGGTTGTCCCAGCTCATGCACCAGTGTCACATCAGTGATGCCGGGGACACCCTGCATGATCTGCTCTATCTGCTTACCCTTCTGTTGCAGGGTCTCCAGATCGGGACCGAAGATCTTGACCGCCAAGGAACTCTTCAAGCCGGTCTCCGCCTCGTCTACCGCGTCCTCGGCGGGTTGCGTGTAGTTGAAGTTGATGCCGGGCATGACCTGAAGTTTCCGATCGATGGCATCGATGAGTGCCTGCTTGTCGCGGTACTGGCCGCCCCACTGCGAATCTGGCTTCAGACCGACGAAGAATTCGACGTTGAAGAATCCGGTGGAATCGGTGCCGTCATCGGGGCGGCCGAGTTCGGACGTGACCGTGGTGACTACCGGGAACGAACGCAGCACGTCGCGTATCTCCGGTGTGATCTTGGCGGCCTCATCGAACGAGACCGTATAGGGCATGGTGGCGCGGACCCACAGCGCGCCCTCGTCGAGATGCGGCATGAACTCCGCACCGACGCGCGTCACCAACAACAACGACAAGGCCAGCAGCGCGACCGGCACGGCAGTGGTCCGCCAAGGACGACGCAGTGCCAACTCGAGCCAACGCGCGTATGCGGACTTCACCTTCTCATAGATGGCATTGCGCCTTTCGCGGACCCCATTGCGCATGAAGAGCGC
The DNA here is from genome assembly GCA_036500225.1 of Gammaproteobacteria bacterium. GTDB lineage: Bacteria > Pseudomonadota > Gammaproteobacteria > Natronospirales > REEB76 > DASUBN01. The sequence continues at coordinate 38,234 of DASYCJ010000008.1, read as the reverse complement.
GCACAGCACTGGCAGCAGGGTGAGCGTAGCGACCAGCGATCCGACCAATGCGAAGATCATGGTGTCAGCCATCGGTCTGAACAGCGTGCCAGAGGGCCCGGTGAGGACATAGATAGGCATGAAACTCGCTACCATCACCGCTACCGCGTAGACCAGCGGGCGATCCACCTCGGATGCGGCATTCCGGATCACGGTCTTGATGTCGATCGGTCCGCCGCGCTGCATCGCCACCTCGCGGAATATGTTCTCGACCATGAAGATCGCGCCGTCCACGAGGATTCCGAAATCCACCGCGCCGATGGATAGCAGGTTGGCCGAGGCGCCCTTCATATCCAGGCACAGGAACGCGAACAGCAGCGCCAACGGGATAGTGACGGCTACGATCAGACCGGCGCGGATGTCGTATAGGAAGAAGATGAGCACCGCAATCACGAGCAACATACCTGCAAGCAGGTTGCGCTCCACCACCCCCGTGGTCTGGGCGATGAGGTCACTCAGATCGTAGAAGGTATGGATGCGGATGTCCTTGGGAAGTATCCCGCCGTTCAGTTCTGCGGTCTTCGCTTCTATCCGCTTCAGCACGTCCTGGGTCTTCTCCCCAGTCAGCATCAGGATCACGCCTTCCACGGCATCATCCTCGCCCATGTATCCGAACTCGCCCAAGCGTGGGGCGATGCCGATCTGCACATGGCCGACGTCCTTGACCAGGATCGGCGTGCCGTTATGCACCGCCAGCACCACGTCGTTGACGTCTTCAAGGGTCGTGAGCCGTCCAAGACCGCGTACGTATGAGAACTGTCCGCCCTGAGAATAGAAGCCGCCGCCGGCGTTGCCGTTGTTAGCCGCCAGCGAAGTCTCCACCTGCGATACCGTCAGGCCGAGCGCAGCGAGTTTGACCGGATTCAGCAGCACCTGGTACTGCATGTCGCCGCCGCCGAAGGCCGAATCGTCGGCCACTCCCGGGATGGAGCGGTATTGCGGCGCGACGACCCAGTCCTCCCAGGTCTTGAGTTCCATGGGTGATCGATCTGAGCTCTGCAGCACGTAACGGTAGATGAGGCCCGAGGGCGAGGACAGCGGTGAGACCGATGGCGCCACGCCGTCCGGAAGGTCGATCGAACTCAGGCGATTGAACACCTGCTGGCGGGCGAAATACTTATCGGTACTGTCGCCGAACGTGAGTGTGACGTCGGACAATCCGTATAGCGAGATCGACCGTTTGGCGGTGAGCCTGGGGACGTCGTTCATGGCGAGTTCGACCGGCACCGTGATCAGGCGCTCCATCTCCTCGGCGGAATGTCCTGGCCACTGAGTGACGATCTCCACCATCGGCGGTGAGAGGTCGGGATAGGCGTCCATCGGCAGCCGCTGCAGCGCCCAGACCCCGGCGCCGGTCAGCAACACCGATAGCAGGACGATCAGCGCCCATTGCCCTAGAGCGAATGCGACGATCCGGTTGATGATCGAAGCCGATTCCGGCTTCGATCCGTTCGGCGAGAGCGGCTCGTTCATTGGGTCTCTATGAAGCGTAGGAAGATGCTGCCGTCGACCACGACCTTGTCGCCGACGTTGAGCCCACTGGCAATGACCATCCGATCGCCGTCACGATATCCCAGGTCCACCGGACGGCGAGCGTAGCTCCCATCGGCAGCCACTACATATACAAAGGGCAGGTTCTCGTCGTCGCGCAGGACCGCTGTGACCGGCACCAGCAGAGCGTCGCGTGCTTCGCCGGAGCGGATCCGCACCCCCACGTACATCTGTTTCTTGAGAAAATCGCCGGGATTCTCAACCACGACCCGCGCCAGCACCGACTGGGTGTTGGGATCGACTTCCGCCGAGACGTTGTCGACCTTCCCGGCCAAGATCTTGGCCCCGGAACCGGACTCCACCTCCGCGGAATCGCCGACCCGGACCGAGTCGAGATCGGCGTCGAAGATCTGCGCCATCACCCAGACACGCGAGAGGTCCGCCACGGTGAAACACTGCGTGTCCCCCGCACTCAGTAGTTCTCCGGGCATGATCGACTTCTCCACCACGACACCCTCGATCGGCGAACGGATCACGCCCATGGCATATGACACGGACTTGCCATCGCGGATATCGGTGATGGTCTGTGGATCCACATCGAGCGCAAGCAGCGCCTGTAAGGCCGCATCACGATCTGAGTCGGCACCGGTGGCGTCGGACTGGGCTTGGGCGTTCTCGCGCTGCGAAAGCGCGTGATTCGAGAACAGGTCCTGGTCGGTTGCAGCGAGCTGATCGGCGGCTTGTGCAGCGGCCAAGGCTTTACGGTATGCGCCGGCGGCGGCGGCGAAGTCAGGTGATGCCACCGTAGCCAATGCCTGGTCCTTGTTGACATGCTGACCGAGTGTCACCAGTAGCTTCACCACTGGACCGGAGAACGGTGCCAGCACGGCGGTGGCTTGGTTGTGATCGAAATCCACGACGCCGGTGGTATCCACCGTGGTGTGGAACTTCGAAGGCTGGACGGAATATAGCTGGATGCGCTTCTGCTGCTCCGGAGTCAGGGTCACATTGTGCGGTGTATCGGCCGCCTGTCCCTGGTCCTTGCCGGAAGAGCATGCGCCCAACGACAGCGCGCCTACTCCTGCGAGCAAGAAGATGGCGAACCCGCGGACGCATCGGCCTCGGGTATATGCCGATATATGGTTCGATCGCTCGCTCATTGTGATTCCCCGGCAAGGTCTGCGTGATGCCACCAGCCACCGCCGAGCGCCTGATACAGTGCCGCTGTATCGACGAAGCGCTCTGCCTGGGCCTGTATGAAGGCCAGATGGGCCTGCTGGTAGGATTGTTCGGCATTCAAGAGTTGCAACGGGTCGGCATAGCCGGCCCGCGCCTGCATCTCGGTCAGATCCAAGCTGTGTTTGGTCGCTTGGTCGGCCACGGCGGCCGCCTGCAGCGCCTTAGCGTCCTGGTCCAGCGCAGTCAGGGTATCGGCCACGTTCTCGAAGGCATTCAGGACCGTACTGCGGTATTGTGCGGCCGCCTCATCATACGCAGCCTCCGCCGCGCGCTCCTGATGCATCAGGGTGCCCCCCTCGAAGAGAGGCTGGGTGATCGCCGCAGCTACACCCCAGAAGCCGGTCCCTGACTTGAATATCTGCGAGAACACCAAAGCAGTACTGCCGGCGTCGCCCGTTATCTCGATGTTGGGGAGCCGGTTTGCGGCTGCGACTCCTATCTGCGCACTGGCGGCGTGCCAGTTGGCCTCCGCCTGCTGGACGTCGGGACGCTGCTCCACCAGTTTCGAGGGCAGGCTGAGAGGCAGATCCTCGGGCAGATGCAGGTCCGAAAGCTCGACAGTGCCCGTGGTCGCATCTGCCGGGAATTCGCCCACCAGCACCGCGAGCAGATGACGTTGCTGCTCCAGCTGCTTGACCAAGGGCGGCAGGGTAGCCGCTATCTGCGCCAGTTGCGCCTCTTGTGCGGCCACGTCGACCTGGCTGGCATAACCCTTGTCGTATTGGTAGTTCAGTATCTTCAGCATCTGGGTGTTGGCGTCCACCATCTTCTGGGTGGCATCCACCTGGGCGCTCAAGGCCGATACCCCGACCGCTGTCACCACCACATTCGATGTAAGCGTGGTCCAGGCAGCGATCATCTGGAAGCGCACTCCCTGCTCCTGTGCCTGTAGCGACTCGACGGTGCGGCGGTTGAGCCCGAACAGGTCGGGCGTGTACGAGATGCTGAGCTGCGGGGTAAACAAGCTATACAAGTCGGCATCCGAGTTCGTCACCGGCCCGAGCGAAGCCGGTTGCCGCTGGCGGCTGGCGGAGAAGCCGAGCGCAGCGCTCGGGTAGTAAGAACCCTTTTGCGCCAGGGTATCCTCGTGGGCCACGGTCAGGGCCGCTTGCGCGGCCTTGAGGTCGGGGTTGTCCTTGAGCGACTGTTGGATGAGCGCGTTCAGCTGCTCGGAATGGAACAATGTCCACCAGTCACCAGGGAGGTCCGTCGCCTCATCCAGATGCTGCGCGGCCCCGCCGGTGACGTCCGGCGTAGACTCAGTAGTCGCGAGCGGCTGCGCGGTGTAACTCTTGACGTCGGGCGGGGCCGGCGCCTTGAAATCAGGGCCTGCTGCGCAGCCCGCCAGCAGCGACACCGCGAGCCACGGCAGCACAGACCACATCCGCAAGTACCGGTGAGGACGTAGCCTGTTCATGTCGGACACACCGCAACGGTAGTCGGGCACGGGGCATGACCGCCTTCCTGTGATGCAAGATATGCAGACAGGTGTGCGGTCGTCACGAGATCCGCGTGACGCACGGTCAACGAAGCAAGACACATGTGTAAGATCCGTTTAATCCCAGACGACACCACTCAGCCTACGGCCGAGGTGGTACCAATTCTCAAGCTAGGGGATTTAACGGAGGTCCGCGGCTGAAACGGGTGCGGGGGAAGCCGCGGATGATGCGGCTGATGGCCACGAGGCGTGGCGCCTCATGGCGGGCGGTGCTCGGCAGCACGGGATGCACCAGGGTCGGCATACCGGGAGCGTGACCGCCCAGCATGCAGTAGTGGCAGGCGATGTCCGGCTGATTGAGCGGATGGCTGTCCTGATGCGCCGGCAATGTCGTCTGCACCGCCAACAGCATCAAGCCGACCACGAGCCATAGGCTGCGTCGCACCAGGCTGGTGTGCTGTATGGAGGTCAGGTGCCGGCGGGACATACGCAAGATACTACACTGGCGGAGCTTGGGTGGCAGCTGCCGGGGTCGATACGGTAGCGGCGGCAGGCACTGCGGCGGCTGGTGTAGGCGAGGTAGCCGGCGCTGCCATCAAGGATGGAGGCAGGGTGCGGGCCGCAGCTATCACCCGATAGACGATGAACTGGGCCACATCTTTGGAGATGGCATTGTTCAAGTTCTGTTCCTGTTCCTCGTTGGCCACAGCATTGCTTATGTTGTAGGTGTAGTTGCGTTGCAGAGCAATGACTTGGGGCTCCATGATGGTGGCGCCTAACACCACAAGTGAGAACTCCACCTGATACGTGACCCGGTACTCTAGCGCTTGCCCGGTCCGGCTTAGTGCCTGGGGCCGGCTACTGTGAGTGACACTGATCACACTGAGCGTGGCGGTAGAGCCTTCTGGGGTCGCCAGCACGTCAGTATCATCGGAACCGAGGTCGCGGCGTAATTCACGCAAGAGACCACCATTACCACCTGGCACCGCGATGTAGATGTGCCGCATGGAAGCCGGGAGATTCGGCGCCTGGCGAAAATGGAAGCCGCAGCCGGTGAGCGCCAGGAGGGCCGACATGGCGAGCACCAGGCGTACACACTTCACAGTGCCACCACGTTCACGAGTTTGCCCGGCACCACCACGATCTTCTTCACATCCTTGCCTTGGACGAAGGATTGCACGGAAGGTTCCGCAAGAGCAGCTTTTTCTATGCTCTCCCGGGTGGCATCGACCGCCACTTGGATGCGTCCCCTGAGTTTACCGTTAACCTGGACCACGAGGTCCAGGGTGGAGCGCTTCAAAGCTGCCGGGTCCGCCACCGGCCACCGCTCAGCCATCACCGAACCCGTATGCCCCAGGCCCCGCCAGAGGCTCTCGGACACATGCGGCACCATAGGAGCCAGCATGAGTACGACGCCTTCCAAGGCTTCCTGGCGCACAGCCCGCCCCTGCGGGCTCTGGTCTTGGCTGCGAGTCACGGCGTTCAGCAGTTCCATGATCGCGGCGATGGCGGTGTTAAAAGTATAACGCCGGCCCACGTCATCGCCGACCTTAGTCAGAGTCTCGTGCGACTGGCGGCGCAGAGCCTGCTGGGCGTCATCCAAGGCGGAAGCCTGCAGTGCAGGTGCTTTGCCGCCAGCCACGTGCTCAGCAACCGCTTTCCACAAGCGCTTGAGGAAACGCTGTGCGCCTTCCACACCGCTCTCGGACCATTCCAGGGTGAGCTCCGGGGGTGCAGCGAACATCATGAATAGGCGCACCGTATCAGCGCCATATTTCTCCACTAGCATCTGAGGATCCACGCCGTTGTTCTTGGACTTCGACATGGTGCCCATACCGTCATACTTGACAGGTAGGCCATCGGCCTTCAGCACTGCGCCGGTCACCCGGCCATCCGCATCATGCTGCAGGTCCACTTCATCGGGACTGTAATAGGTGAGGCTGCCCGCGGTGCCCTTGCGCAAGAAGATATGGTTCAAGACCATGCCCTGGGTCAGCAGGTTAGTGAAGGGCTCGTCGAACTTGAGCAACCCCATATCGCGCATCACCTTGGTCCAGAAGCGCGAATACAGGAGATGCAGGATGGCGTGCTCGATACCCCCGATGTACTGGTCTACCGGCAGCCATTCGTCCACGCGTCCGTCCACCATGGCGGCGTCTGAATCGCGGCAGGCATAGCGCATGAAGTACCAGGACGAGTCCACGAAGGTGTCCATGGTGTCGGTCTCGCGGCGTGCCGGCTTACCACACTTGGGACAACTGCACTCCACGAAGGGCTTGTACTTGTTGAGCGGGTTGCCGCTGCCATCCGGCGCGAGGTCCTCCGGCAACACCACCGGCAGGTCCTTGTCCGGCACCGGCACATCGCCACAGGCGTCGCAGTGGATCAGCGGAATCGGGCAACCCCAGTAGCGCTGACGTGAGATCCCCCAGTCACGCAGACGGTATTGCACACGCTTCTGGCCGAGGCCCTTGGCTCCTAAGTCGATCGCCATAGCATCGATGGCTGCCCCATACTCAAGCCCGTCATATTTGCCGGAGTGACACAGCACGCCATCCTTGCTGAGCAAGAGATCGGCCAAGGACGCAGGCTGGACCGCCTGCCCGTCCTTCGCACGCACCACCGTCTTGATGGGCAAGTGATATTTTGTGGCGAACTCGAAGTCGCGCTCGTCATGGGCAGGCACAGCCATCACCGCGCCCTCGCCGTAACCCATGAGTACATAGTTGGCCACCCAGACCGGCAGGTCGGCGCCAGTGAGGGGATGCTTCACCGTAAGTGAAGTGGCGATGCCCTTCTTCTCTTGAGTGGCGAGTTCCGCTTCGGTCACGCCGCCCCGGCGGCATTCCTCGACAAAAGCCGCCACCTTAGGATCGACCGCGGCGGCCTTCGCCGCCAGGGGATGTTCTGCAGCCACCGCCACATAGGTAGCGCCTAACAAGGTATCAGCGCGGGTGGTGAAGACCTTGAGCACACCGTCAGCGTGAGGGAACCCCACTTCCATGCCCACGCTTTTACCTATCCAATTGGCCTGCATGGTCTTGACCCTCTCGGGCCAACCCGGCAACCCATCGAGGGCTCCCAGGAGCTCATCACCGTAGTCGGTGATCTTGAGGTAGTACATGGGGATCTCGCGCTTCTCCACCAACGCGCCGGTACGCCAACCGCGCCCGTCGATCACCTGCTCGTTGGCGAGCACGGTCTTGTCCACTGGATCCCAGTTCACAGTGCCGGTGCGCTTATAGGCGATGCCTTTCTCCAGCATGCGCAGGAACAGCCACTGGTTCCACTTGTAGTACTTAGGGTGGCAGGTAGCCACCTCGCGGCTCCAATCGATGGCAAACCCCAACGACTTCAGCTGCTTGCGCATGTAGTCGATATTGTCGTAAGTCCACTTGGCCGGGGGCACCTTGTTCTTGATGGCGGCGTTCTCCGCCGGCAGGCCGAAGGCATCCCAACCCATGGGCTGCAACACGTTGCGGCCATTCATACGCTGGTAGCGGGTGATCACGTCGCCGATGGTGTAGTTACGCACGTGACCCATGTGCAGACGACCCGATGGATACGGCAGCATGCATAGGCAGTAATACTTTTCGCCAGGGGCATCTTCACGGGCCCGATCCGCGTCGAGCTTCTCCCACAGCGCACGGGCATCGGCTTCTACCTCTGCCGGACGATAGGCGTCTTGCATCATCTCGCTCAAGCTCCGCGGCCCTCAGGGCCTTGCGACGTGACAAAGAATAGCGCGGCCATGATGGCATACCACCCCAGGGTGATCGAATGCACCAGCATGGTCTCGCTCAAACCGAAAATGAAGAAACCTACCGTCAGCATGAGACCTGCCAGTGAGGCGCCCATACGCACCGGGTCCTGGCTATTCAGGCCGCGGGCAAACAGCCATCCCGGCACGCCGAGCAGCAATAGTAAGGCCAGCAAACCCACCAGACCGCGGGTGGAGAGTGCATCCAAAATCTCGTTATGAGGGTGATCATAGATGGCGGTGATGGGCGGCGCATTACCCTCGTCCACCATCTGCTGGGCCCGATCCATATAAGCGGCCGTGCCGATCCCTGTGGCGGGCTCGCTCTTGAACATCTGCCAGGCCACCCCCCACATCTGCAGACGTTGGCCCAGGGATGAGTGCACCAAAGAATAACGGTACTCTCCCTGATACTGTTCGATCGGGACTATATTGAAACTCTTGCCGGCTGAGATGAACACCAACAGATGATCGCCAAGCTCGGATACGGTAGATAAACGCAAATCCCTGAAGGCAGAGCCATGGATCCTGGCTTGCGAGCCTGGCCCACGACCGATGCGCACCCTGGCATTGGCGGACACCATCAACCGGACTTCCACTCGTCCATGCCCGGGACGGGACGTGCGTGGCAGCGCCACCCAGACCCTCTTTTTGCCGCGGTTCTCAAAGTGCAGCATCATGCCGCGCTTGCACCCGGCTTGCGCGAGGATCGACGCCTGACCTGGAGCGACCGCTTGGACGTCCGCACGCAGGCTCTGCGTCGGACCATGTATCACATCGGCAGCCCAAGCCTGCAATAGCTTCGGATCATCTAGGCAGGCTGGTGCTGGCTCGTCCGCCAGGCTTTTTTGCACGCCCTCGTACACTTCAAATTGATGTTCCGTGTTGAGGATGCGCTCGCGCACCCGAGCCTGGGGTAGGAACCATAGCCCCCCAAACAAAACTATGATGACGAGAGCTCCAGCCAGCACTGCCCGCGGCCGCAACAAGTGGCGACAGGAGAGGAACAGCACCAGGAGCACCGGCAAGGCCACCCAAGCGCCGCGTGCGCCAGAGAGGATGCAGGCGAGGAGCCCCGCCAGGATACCGAGCGACATCAGCCACGGACCGAGACGTGGGAATCGCGACTCTATGTAGATGTATCCTGCGGCGAACGTGAAGGTCGTCAACGTACTGAGATCGCCGAACAAGATCGCGACGTTGGTGTCACCATCAGGTTGCAGGAAGCCCGCGATAGAAATCCGCTCCCAGATGGCGTCCACACCCAGCACCAGCGAACCCAGTCCTAAGCCGACCCAAACCACGAACGGAGGCATGCGATAACGCTTGAACGCGACCAGGACCGGCAGTACTAGCAACAGCCGTATATAACGGCCCAACAGCCGGAACCCATAGTCGGTCTGGTGGCCGAGTTCGAAGGCCAAAAGGCCTGCCAGGAAGAAAGTCGCGAACACTGCGACGAATAGCCAATCGCGGCGGCTGAAACCGGACCTGAAGCCGTTGCGCACCCAAGCGATGATGCCTGCGACCAGGAGTACCAATAAGCTGTAACTGTCACTGCGACTCACCAGCATGCACAGCGCAGGGAACAGCAGCACGACGACCGCGACCCACATGCGCAGATGCCGGTCGATGCGGGACTCGCCCGCCGGGCCCGCCATCCAGACTCTGATCGCCTGCCACAGCTCGCGCAGTTCCTGCATCATGCGCCGGCCCGCCAAGTCGACCAGCCGAACCCTGCCAGCAGCAGCAATGACAACAGCACCACCGGCACATCACCCCAGCGGGTCACCGGCGTCTCGCCGGCCAGCGGCTGGATCTCGCCTGAGAGCACGTAGACCTTGTCGGTGGGCGCCTCGGCCTTGATCTTGCCTGCATCGTCGACGATGGCCGTCACGCCGGTATTGGTGGTGCGCAGTAGCCAACGCCCCGCTTCGAGCGCGCGCATGCGCGCGATCTCAAGATGCTGGGGCAGCGCGATGGAATCACCGAACCAGCCGTCGTTGCTCACATTCACGAGGTAAGCCGCCTCTGGCAGGTCACGCATGATCTCGCTGCCATAGGCATCCTCGTAGCAGATAGAGGTGCCCACCGCGTAGCCGGCAGCTTGCAGCAAGCGCTGGTCTTTCGCGCCGGGACTGAAACTGGAATACGGCAGGTCCATGTCCCTGAGCAGGGACTTCACCCACTGCGGCAGGAACTCGAAATTCTCTCCGAAAGGGACCAGATGGCGTTTGTTGTAGGTGCCGTCGTTCTTGCCCAAGCTGATCACACTGTTGTAGTAGGCATCCTGGAGCGGATCGTAAGTGGGTACACCCAGCAGTATGTCGCTGCCATGCGCGCGCGCGTCCGCCTCCAGCGGGTCTAGATAGTCTATCTGTACCTCGTCCTGATAGGCCGGGACCGCCGCCTCTGGCCAGACGATGAGCCGGCTGGCCCAATGAGCGTCGGTGAGCTTGCGGTACATCTTCAGGGTTGGTTCGAAGGCGGCGGGCTCCCATTTCTGGTCCTGGGGGATGTCGCCCTGGATAAGCGTCACGCTGAGGAGTGGTCCGGCAGGATGCGTCCAACGCAATGTGCCTAGACCCCAGCCGGCGAACCAGAGTCCAGCCAGGAGCGCCGCTGCAAGGAGCCGCGTACGCCAAACACGGGCCTGGCAGACCAGGAGCAGCAAGCCGGCGCTCAGCACCACCATCAGGCTCACACCGAAACCGCTTATATAAGGCGCATAGCCCGCCAGCGCGCTATCCACTTGGCTGTATCCCAGGCTCAACCAAGGGAAGCCGGTGAGGAACCAGCCACGCATCCATTCGAAGCCGGTCCAAGCCGCTGGGAAGAGGAGTGACGCTCGGCGCCAACCGGCCGGCGCCCAGGCCGCTGCCACGGAGCAAGCCAAGGCGCTGTACAGCGCCATGATAGCGACCAGCATCACCAGCATCAGTATGGCCACGAGCGGGGTGACGCCGCCCATATCGTGCAGGCTGATGTAGATCCAGTACACACCGAACAGGAACTCGCCCATACCAAACAAGAAGCCACGCCAGAAGGCGCGGCGCCAGCCCGCGTCATGGATGAGCCAGAGCAGGCCTGCAAGACAAAGTATCGCCAGGGGATAGATGCCGAAAGGCGCGAAGGCGAACACCAGCAGCAAGCCGAGACCGAAAGCCAGCGTGTCGCCCTGCCAGCCGCTACGCCATCCCACCGCCCGCGTATTCAAGCGGTGCAGCATGCCGGGCCCGCTGTTCATGCCTCGGTGTCAGCCGGTATGGGTCTGCGCAGGAGTTCCAGGAGATGCAGGCGGCGGCTGTCGGCGCGGAGCACCTTGAAACGGAAGCCTTCCAACTCGATCTTCTCACCGCGCTTCGGCAAGTGGCCGAAGGCGTGGGTCACGAGCCCGCCGACTGTCTCGAATTCATCGTCACTGAGCGTGGTGCCGAAATACTCGTTGAAGTCCTCCACCGGCGTCACCGCCTTCACCGTAAAACGGGCGTCGGTGTGCTTGAGGATACGCGCCTCGTCGTCTACGTCGTATTCATCGTCGATGTCACCGACGATCTGCTCCAGCACGTCTTCGATAGTAACGAGGCCCGCGACCCCGCCATACTCGTCGGCGACGATGGCCATGTGGTTTCTACTGGCGCGGAACTTCTTCAGCAGCACGTTCAAGCGCATGCTCTCCGGCACGAAAGGCGCGGGGCGCAAGTACTCGCGGATGTTGAAGTCCGCATCCTCTCCGCCGGTGAAATGGTTGAGCAAGTCCTTGGCGAGCACGATACCGATGACCCTGTCCCGGTCCTCCCCCACTACCGGGAAGCGTGAATGACCTGACTCGCTCAAGACCGCGAGGGCCTCGGCCAGATCCATGTCCTTCTCCAGGGCTACCATCTGTGCGCGCGGGATCATCACATCCCGCACCTGCATGTCTGCGACCTGCAATACGCCCTCCAGCATGGTCTGGGCGTCCACGTCGAACAGGTTGCGCTCGCGGGCGTCGTTCAGGAGCTCCAATAGCTCATCACGGTCGCGGGGTTCGCCGGAGAGGGCTTGGCCCAGGCGTTGGAACCAGGCACGCAGCCCGGGGCCGTCGCGCTGCGGATCTTGGGTGGACATCGATGAGCCGTCGCAGAGGATCGAAAGCGGATTTTACCAGTAAAGACAGGGGCTTCGGGGTGTCTTAGCGCGCCGCATAGGGGTCTGGATAGCCCAATCCCGCCAAAATAGCGGTCTCCAGCGGCTCCATCTCCGCCGCCTCATTGTCATCTTCGTGGTCGTAGCCGATGAGATGCAGGCAGCCGTGGACCGTGAGATGGGCCCAATGGGATTCGACGGACTTGCCCTGGGCGGCGGCCTCGCGCGCTACCACCGAGGCACAGATCACGAGGTCTCCCACGGTGGGCAGCGGTACCCCTGGCGGCAGCTCTGCAGGAAAAGACAGCACATTGGTGGCGTAGGCTTTGCCACGGTAGCGGGAATTGAGCTCAGCACCTTCGACCTCACCCACCACCCGTATCGAGAGTTCCGCCTCCGACTTGCGCCCTGTGAAAGCCGCAGTAGCCCAACGCTGGAAGTCAGCTTCAGAGGGCACACCCCCCGCGCCACTCGCGTCCTCCACCTCGACTTCGATGCGGGGGGCGGACATCAGTCCTTGTCGCGAAGTTCGTAGGCAGTGACGATGCGCTGCACCAAGGGATGCCGCACCACATCAGCGGCCGTGAAGAAGGTGAAGCTCACGCCTGGCATATCGCGCAAGAGATCCACCGCATCGCGCAGGCCTGAGCGCTGCACGCGTGGCAAATCCACCTGGGTGATATCACCCGTCACTACCGTGCGGGAACCAAAGCCGATGCGGGTCAGGAACATCTTCATCTGTTCGATGGTGGTGTTCTGAGCCTCATCCAGGATGATAAAGGCCTCGTTCAGGGTACGCCCGCGCATGAAGGCGAGTGGCGCCACCTCGATGACGCTGCGTTCCATGAGACGGGATACCCGCTCGAAACCCAGCATCTCGTAGAGTGCGTCATAGATGGGCCTGAGATAGGGATCCACCTTCTGGGTAAGGTCGCCTGGCAGGAAGCCCAGACGCTCGCCCGCCTCCACCGCCGGGCGCACCAGCACCAGGCGCCGCACTTCATCGCGATTGAGGGCCGCCACGGCACTCGCCACCGCAAGATACGTCTTGCCGGTGCCGGCGGGCCCGATGCCGAAGTTAAGGTCGTGGTTGGCTATGTTATGCAAGTAACGGCGCTGGTTGGCGCCGCGACCGCGGATGCGACCTTGCTTGGTATCCAGAGCCGGCTCATCGTCCGTGGCCGGAGCGGCTTCAGCACGCTCCGCCAGGGCGGACTGGGATAGGCTCATGTGCACGGTCTCGCGGCTGATGCGCTCCTTGGCGGTGATCGCATATAGCTCCTTGAGAACCTGGGCTGCGGCCTGGGCCGCTTCTGGCGAGCCGATCACTCGGAACTGATTGCCACGGTTGTTGATCTCGATGCCCAGCCGTTGCTCGAGCTGGCGCAGGTGCTCATCGAACTGGCCGCAGAGGTTCGCTAGGCGCGCGTTGTCCGCAGGCTCGAGGGCGAAGTCCACGCTCGCTGGCAGATCATCGGTTGCCATGCTCAGGCCGCCACGAGATCCACAGCCAAACGGCCGCGGTAGGAATTCATCATGGCCTGGGTGATATCCACATCCGCGAAGTGGCCGATGAGACGTGCATCTCCCGGGAAGTTTACCCAGCGGTTGCACTCGGTCTTGCCCGCCACCTCGCGCGAATCCCGCTCCGAGGTTCTTTCCACCAGCACACGCTGACGGGTACTGATCCGGGCCTGCATGTACGCCTGGCCGAAAACATGGATGCGTGCCTGCAACGTTTCTAGGCGCCGCACCTTCTCTTCATGAGGCACATCGTCTTCATAGCCCGCTGCCGGAGTGCCGGGGCGACGGCTATAGGCGAAGATGAAGGACTGGTCGAAACCGACGTCCTCTACCAGCTTCAAGGTGTCCTGGAAGTCCTTTTCGGTCTCACCGGGGAACCCTACGATGAAGTCCGAAGAGAGGCTGATGCCAGGACGCGCCTGGCGCAACTTACGGATCTTGGCCTTGTACTCGATGGCAGTGTGACCGCGCTTCATGGCGGCGAGGATGCGATCCGAACCACTCTGCACCGGCAGGTGCAGATAGTCCGCGAGCTTCGGCGTCGAGGCGAACGTCGCGATCAAACGATCAGAGAATTCCAGAGGATGCGAGGTGGTGAAGCGGATGCGCTCGATGCCGTCCAGCGCCGCTACATATTCGATGAGTAGGGCAAGGTCCGCGATACCGCCGCCATGCATCGCGCCGCGGTAGCCGTTCACGTTCTGACCCAGAAGCGTGATCTCTTTCACGCCCTGCTCGGCCAACTCCGCCACTTCCGCCAACACGCCGTCGAAATCCCGGCTCACTTCCTCGCCGCGGGTATAGGGCACCACGCAGAAAGTGCAGTATTTGCTACAGCCTTCCATGATGGAGACGAAAGCCGTCGCGCCTTCGGCCCGGGGCGGGGGCAAGGCGTCGAACTTCTCGATCTCGGGAAACGAGATGTCCACCACAGGGCGCCCGGTGCGGCGGGTCTCCGCCAGCATGTCCGGCAGGCGATGTAGGGTCTGAGGGCCGAATACCAGATCCACCTGGGGGGCGCGCTTCACGATGCCGCCACCCTCTTGGCTCGCCACGCAGCCGCCCACACCGATGAGCACCTCGGGACGCGCCTTCTTGAAGGTCTTCCACAACCCGAGTTGGGTAAAGACCCGCTCCTGGGCCTTCTCACGCACCGAGCAGGTATTGAGCAGCAACAAGTCCGCTTCAGCGGGATCCTCGGTGAGCAGATAGCCGTCGGCGGCCGCAAGCACTTCGAGCATCTTGCCCGAGTCGTACTCGTTCATCTGACAGCCGAACGTCTTGATGTGGACGCGCTTCTGCATCTCAGCGCCCATAGATATCTTCGAAGCGCACGATGTCGTCCTCGCCTAGGTAGGCTCCGGTCTGCACTTCGATGATGACAAGGTCTTCGTCACCAGGGTTGCTCAAGCGGTGCTTATGCCCCGCGGGGATATAAGTGGACTGGTCGTGTTCCAGACGCAGGGTCTGATCACCGTTGACGATGTCGGCGGTACCGGAAATCACTACCCAGTGCTCGCTGCGGTGCTTGTGCATCTGCAGGGACAGGGAAGCATGGGGTTTCACTGATATGCGTTTCATCTTGTAGTGGGGGCCCTCCTCCACCACGGTATAGGTGCCCCAGGGGCGATGCACGGTGCGATGCAGCTTGGTGGACGCATGTCCGCTCTTGCGCAAGCGATCCACAACATCCTTGACCTGCTGGGTCTTATCCCGGTGACCCACCAACAGGGCATCCGGCGTATCTACGATGATGAGGTCCTGCACGCCTACCGCGGCGATGACGCGCCCGCCCTCGCCCTGCACGTAGTTGTTCGCAGCGTCCACCAACACTGCTTCGCCGACCACCTTGTTGCCCTGAGCATCCGGTTCCAGGAGTTCGCTGATGGAACGCCAGGAGCCGATGTCGCTCCAGCCGAAGGCGCTTGGCACCACCTTCACGTTGTCGGCCTTCTCCATCACTGCGTAGTCGATCGAGACGGAGGGGGTCTGGGTGAAGACTTCCGATTCGATCTGCACCACCGCCGGATCCTTGGCAGCAGCGGCGCTCAAGCGCCAGGACTGTTCGGTCTTGGCGTGGATGTCCGGCGCGAAGCGCTGGATGGCGGCGAGGATCGCGTCGGCACGGAAGCAGAACATCCCTGAGTTCCAGAGATGATCGCCGGATGCCAGGAAGCCCTTGGCTCGCTCCAGATCCGGCTTCTCCACGAAACGTTTCACATCACCGGCCTGATCCTGCTTGAAAGCGCCGATGCATTGGATATAGCCATAACCGGTCTCGGGACTGGTGGGCACGATGCCAAAGGTGACGAAGCTGCCGCGCGCCGCTTCGGGTGCGGCCGCCGCGACGGCTTTGGCGAAGGCCGTGCGGTCTGCGACCAGATGATCTGCCGGCAACACCAGCAGCAGTGTGTCGCCGCCATGACGCTCGACAGCCATGAACGCACTCATGGCGATCGCAGCGGTGGTGTTGCGACCTAAAGGTTCCAGCAGGAACGAGACCTTGGCCTGCCCCAACTCGCCGTCCATGGCATCGATCTGCTCACGGCTCTGAAAGTGATGGTCGCGGTTGGTGACGATGATGATCTCGTTCACCCCCGGTAGCGCCGCGGAACGGGCCAGAGTGCTCTGCAGGAGAGTGGCGCCGTCCTTCACGCGCATGAAGGGCTTGGGCCGGGACTCGCGGGACACGGGCCAGAGCCGAGTGCCGGCTCCGCCGGAGATGATGACCGGCAGCATCATGCTTGGGACGCCTGCGTCGATGCACCCGCGCTGTCGATCAAACCCAGGAGTTCCGCGGTGCGGCTCTCCATCAGAGCCGTATCGCCGCGGGCCTCCACGTTGAGGCGCAGGATCGGCTCGGTATTGGACTTGCGCAGGTTAAAGCGCCAGTCCGGGTATTCGAGGCTTAGGCCGTCCACCTGATCCATGTGGGTGGCCTTGGTCAGATAGCGCTTTTCGACAGCGGCGATCACCCGATCCGGGTCCGCCACCACGCGATTGATCTCGCCGCTCACCGGGAACGCTGCCTGCTGGTCCGCCACCAGTTGCTTCAGGCTCTTGCCCGAGACACTGATGAGTTCTGCCACCAGCAGCCAGGGGATCATGCCGCTGTCGCAATAACGGAAGTCGCGGAAGTAATGATGGGCACTCATCTCGCCGCCGTAGAGCGCATCCTCGCGGCGCATGCGCTCCTTGATGAAAGCATGGCCGGTCTTGCTCAGGATCGGCACCCCACCGGCGGCCTTCACCGTCTCGATGGTGCTCCAAGTGAGGCGCGGGTCGTGCACGATCTTGGCGCCCGGGTTCCGCGCCAACAAAGTGCGGGCCAGTAGACCCACCAGGTAATAGCCTTCTACGAAGCCGCCGTCACCGTCGAAGAAGAAGCAGCGATCGAAGTCGCCATCCCAGGCGATGCCCATATCAGCTTTGTGCTTCCGCACGGCGTCCGCGGTGACGGCGCGGTTCTCCGGCAACAAGGGGTTGGGTATGCCGTTGGGGAAGCGCCCGTCCGGCTCCTGCTGCAGTTTGATGAACTTGAAAGGCAACTCCGCTTCAAGCGCATCCACGACCGGGCCCGCGCAACCGTTGCCGGCGTTGGTCACGATGCTGAGGGGCTTGAGCGCCTTGAGGTCGATGTAGCCCAGCAGGTGCCGCACGTAATCGCGCTTCAGGTCCATGCTCTGCAGCTTGCCGCGCCGCAAGGGGGCGCGCCACTCCGGCTGCGAGGCCACCCGGGCCTGGATCTCTTTCAGGCCGCTGTCACCACTCACGGGCTTGGAATCCTCACGCACCAGCTTCATGCCGTTGTAACCCATGGGGTTGTGGCTCGCAGTGACCATGATGCCGCCGCCGAGGTTGCGGCTGAAAGTGGCGTGATACACCTGCTCGGTACCGCAGAGACCGATGTCCAGCACATCCGCACCCGCATCCATGA
Source organism: Gammaproteobacteria bacterium (assembly GCA_036500225.1). Taxonomy (GTDB): domain Bacteria; phylum Pseudomonadota; class Gammaproteobacteria; order Natronospirales; family REEB76; genus DASUBN01. Next base: position 20,678 of record DASYCJ010000008.1, on the reverse strand, counting down.
TGCCCCGTGCCACGGCTGAGGCCAGTTCCGGACTCGACAGGCGCACGTCCTGACCCACCGCCACCTGCTTCGGCCGGGTCTGCTCCACGAACGCGCGACCGATGGCGTAGGCGATGTCTGCGTCCAGCTCCTCGGGCACGCGGCCACGGATGTCGTAGGCCTTGAAGGAGGCAGCGAGACGGGCCGTGAGATCGGAGTTGGATGTCATAATTTAATAGGGAAACAGCCGTAAGGGCCCTGCACGGGCCTGCGGCACGGGTTTTCAAGAGAGACGGATTATAACCGGGCCGGGACCGACGGCTATTTGACGAGGCGTAGCGCCACGCGGCCGGGGACCGCTTCCTGGGGCGTGAACTCCGGCACCAGGGCCCGCAACGCGGCCTTGGCCCGATCCGGGTCCGTCACCACGTCCTGCAGCCGGTCGATCTCGCTGCTCAGGGCCGCCAATGCTGCGGGTACCGCGTTGGCCAGGAGCAGCTTGGGATGGGTGGTGCCCTGCAGCTCCTCGCGGGTATAGAACAGCTCCTCATGCATCTTCTCGCCGGGCCTCAAACCCGTATAGACGATCTGGATGTCCTGATAGGGCCTCAATCCAGAGAGCTGGATCAGCTTCTCCGCCAGGTCGCGGATGCGCACCGGCTCGCCCATGTCCAGCACGAAGATCTCACCGCCGCGGCCGATGGCACCGGCCTGCATGATTAGGCTCGCCGCTTCGTGGATGGTCATGAAATAACGGGTGATATCCGGATCGGTGACTGTCACTGGACCGCCGGCAGCGATCTGACGCTCGAACAGCGGCACCACGGAGCCGTTGGAGGCCAGCACGTTTCCGAACCGGGTGGTCACAAAATGGGTGCCCTCGTCCCGGTTCAAGGCCTGGCAATACAGTTCCGCTACGCGTTTGGTGGTGCCCATCACGTTGGTCGGATTCACCGTCTTATCGGTGGAGATCAACACGAACTTCAGGGCGCCATGACGCAAGGCCGCGTCCGCGACCACTCGGGTACCAAAGATGTTATTGCGGATGCCCTCGGCGACATTCTCCTCGACGATGGGCACATGCTTGTAGGCCGCAGCGTGGAAGATGATCTCAGGCTTGACCTGGGCGAACAGGGTCTCCACCGCCGCAGCGTCCTGCACGTTACCTAGTGCGCTAGTGAACATCAGCGTCGGTGAAGCCGCCGCCAGTTCCTGGTCGATGCAGTACAGGTTGTATTCGCTGTTATCCATCACCACCAGCATGGCAGGATCGTGGTGCGCGATCTGACGACAGAGTTCCGCACCGATCGAGCCGCCGCCCCCCGTCACCAGCACGCGCTTGCCGCGCAGGAAATCGGACATGGCACGGGAATCCAATACCACCGGGTCGCGACCCAAGAGGTCTTCCACCGTGACCGGACGCAGGCGCGAGACCTCGACCCGGCCATCGGCGAGTTCGCTCAACGCCGGCAAGGTGCGGCACGGCACCTTCACTTCATTGCAGACCTGCACCACCCGGTCCATGGTCTGGCGCGAAGCCGAGGGCATGGCGATGAGCACGATGTTCACATCATAGGAACGCACCAGGCGCGCGATGTCATCGAGACGGCCACGCACGCGCACGCCCTGTACCTCATGACCCTGCTTGTCGGCGGCGTCGTCCACCAGCCCCACCGGCAGGAACGGACCGTGACGGCGCAGATCGCGGATAAGGAGTTCGCCAGCGCGCCCAGCGCCGACGATCAAAGCGCGGGCTGCTTCCTGGTCGCCGAAACTCATCCAGCGATCTTTCAGCACCCGGTACAGCATGCGACTCGAACCCAGGCCGAGTGCCAGCAGGACCGGATACAACACCAGCACGGAACGCGGTACGCCTTGCAGGCGTTCGAACAGGAAAGCACCGATGAACGTGGCGATGGCGCCCAGCACCACCGACTTGATGATGCGCATCAGGTCCGGCACGGACGCATAGCGCCAGATGCCACGGTAGCAGCCGAACATCCACAGCGTCACCGTGTGGAACGGCACTGCCATGGACACGATGAGGAGCATGCCCGTGAAATACAGATGCGGGATCGGGTTCAGGTTGAAGCGGACCCAGTAGGCGAGCAGCACAGCCACCGGTATCCACAGCAGATCATGCAGGAACACCGTCCAACGGCTACGCAGCAGCAGCAACCCCTCTCGCCTCGCATCCATGTTCACGTCCTCTATATCCTTACTTCGACGCTCTGCGCTCGAGCACGTTGACGTACGCGATGAGCGACAGATATGTGAGCGTCATCCAAACCAACAGAAGCCCCTGCGTCCCTGTCGCGGCGAAGCGTATACAGAGCGCCGCAAAGAGGCTGCATTTTAACATAAGAAAATAGGCCCAAAGTGTCGTGCGCCGGTGGCTCCACCCTGCCTGGACCAACCGCTGATAGAAGTGCTCCCGATGAGCGACCCAAGGCTTACGACCATGTAGGGCACGGCGTGTAAGGGTCCAAGTGGCATCCACCAGGAAGGGAGAGAACACCAGTAGGCCCAGCCACAGGGGAAACAACCCCGCCCGCTCCGCCCACAATACGAACAGTGCCACCAGGAAGCCCAAAGTGCCGGATCCCACATCGCCCATGAAGAGCCGCGCCGGCGGGAAGTTGAAGGGCAAAAAACCGGCTGCCGCTGCTGCCACTGACGCTGCGGCGAGAGCATAGGTCGTTGAACCGACCATGAGTCCCAACACGGTCAGCGTGCCGAAGCCGATCACGGCCATGCCGCCGGCTAGACCGTCCATGCCATCCATGAAGTTGTAGAGATTCACGAGCCAGGTCGTGAGCAATAAGCAGAACACCGCAAGCGCCCACTGCGGGCCACCGAGCTGCCAGCCTGGTAAGAGATGCATCACGACCGGCGTGTAGTTTGCCGTCAACACCAACAAGCCTGCTGCGAGGAGATGGACCAGCAGACGCGCCAGTGCCGGCAAGCGCCATAGATCGTCAGCGAAGGAGACCGCAGCGACTAGCAGGAACGCCACCGCGACCCAGATGGCCTCAGGCAACCACGTCCATGCACTGGCGAGACAGGCGGCCACCACGATGCCTGCAAGTATCGCGAGACCGCCGGTACGAGGTGTCGCACCGGAGTGCAGCGAGCGCGCATTAGGCAGATCCAGCAGCGCGTAGCGTCCGCGATAACGACTTAAGACTGCACTCAAGGCGAGACTCAGCAGGAACGCGATAGACGATGCCACGGCGCTCATCCGAGTACACCTGGAACGAAGGCTCGTGGCTTCAGACCTAAGTCACGCATTGCCGCGCTGGAATCGAACACCATGTCCTGGTTCATGCGATCCGCCACTGCAGGCGTCAAGGCCCGATAACGAGGCAAGAGGCGCGCGATGACGATAGCGGCTCGATACAGGCTCACCGGCAAGGGCAGTACCCGCGGCTGCCTGCCCAGCGCCTCGAAGATCCGCTCCAACATGGTCCGATAGTTCAGCACCTCGCCCCCAGCGAGTTCGTAGGCCTGCGACTCACGCGCTGCCAAAGCAGCGACACAGGCAGCGGCTAAGTCGTCGGCGTGCAGGGGCTGGCGCAATCCTTTGCCCGGCGATGCCACCGGGAAGAAGCCAATCATGCGGATGATGCGGGCTATCCGGGCGATATTCTTGTCCCGTAACCCGTCGTAGACCAGGGTCGGGCGGAACAATGTATACACGATGCCGTGCGTAGCGCAGAACTCGCCCAAGCTCCGTTCAGCGGCTCTCTGCTGCTGTACCAGCTCCCGGTCTTTGGCGGAATAGGAATCACCCTTGGTGTAGACGCTGGTAGTACCGACGGCCACTATCCGGCGCAGGGACCCTGGTGCATTCGGGAGCACCTTGCCTATCAAGGTCAAAGGCGCGAGATGGATCAGAGCTTCGGTGCCGTCCAGGGACGCATCCCAGACGGATCTCTGGACCGCATCCACCTGCCGCCACCCGGGTCGGGTGGAAGGCTTGCGGCTCAACACCGTGACGGCATGGCCCGCATCGGCGAGCCGCGGCAAGAGATAGTCACCCACCACACTGCTGCCGCCGGTGACCAGGATACGGGTCATGCGCGTTTGAGGCCTGAGAGCCAGGCACGGGGCGTGAGCACCAGGAAGCGGGCATAGACGCCGATGTACACCAGCACCGTCAGCCAGGTCGGGCTCGATGCACGCAGGAACTTGGTGTAGTACCGCCACATACCGCGATGCTTGTGCCAGAGCACGAACACCGGACGGCCGCGGCTGGAAGCACCCTGCACGTGGCTCACGCTCACGTCCGGTACGAACAATACCTTGGTACCGTCGCGCTGGACCCGCATGCAAAGGTCTAGATCTTCGCAGTGCAGGAAATAGCTCTCGTCCCAACCGCCGATCCTCTCGAAGAGTTCGCGGCGGATGAGCAGGCAGGCGCCGGAGATGGCTTCAACTGGCGTGGGCTTGTCCGGCAGTGGCGTGCCGGTAAGGTCAAAACCCGCGACCCGACCTTGGGCGTCTGCCTTATGCATGCCCAGTACACGCATCAACGCGCGTTTCGGGTCCGGCAGGAAACGCCGGCACCCGCGCTGTTCGCTGCCGTCGGAATTCAACACCAGCGGCCCCAACATGCCAGCTTCTGGGTGAGCTTCCAGCACCGCGACCATGCGCTGCAGAGCGCCGGCTGGCACGCGACAATCGGGGTTGATGAAGAGGAGATAGCGCCCTGAGGCGGCCGCGGCCCCTTGATTGCAGGCGGTACCGAAACCGCGGTTGGCAGGGTTTCTCACCACCGTCACGCCGGGATGCGCCGTGTCCAGAAAGGCAAGACTGTCGTCGCTGGAGGCGTTGTCCACCACCACGACGCGCACCAAGCCGGCTTGGCCGACGAGCGATTCCACCAGGCCGCGTAGCAGCGGCCCGGCGTTGTAGTTGACGGTGACAGCCGTGACCGCGGCCGCGGACACGCTCAGCCTTCGACGAAGTTGCGCATGAAGAGATCCATGACATGCTGCGTCATGGCGCCTTTCACGTGCCGCAGATCATCCTCCCAAGCCATCTCCCGCTCTGAGTTCATCACAATCTCGTAACTCGGGAAGTACTGCACGTTGTCGTGCCCAGCAGCGAAGTCCTGGGCCACAGCGCGGAGCGTGGACTTGGAATAGGTGTTAGCCACCACGATGTCCTGGTTAGTGAAGGTCGCGTTCAGCGGCACGGGTGACGTGGTCACCACCATCTGCAACTGCGGATGCCCATGCTTGGTCAGCAAGGCATGTAGCTTCTCCATGTTATCCAGGTTCTGCAGATAGTTTGTGGCCGCAAACTTGTAGCGACCCGGATAGCGCTGCGTCATGTCACGGGTCGGGGTGGTATTGAGGTGCACCTTGGCTTCTGTGTCATACCAGACCTCCACGAGCCCCAGGGTCATGAACACCACCCGGCAATCTCGGATGCGTGCATTGACCTCTTGGATGATGTGGCGGCGCTCCAGCGTACCGGCTCGGTCCGTCACTTGCAGGGTGGGGTTGATATGCGGATCGATACAACGGTTCTCATCCAGGTCCACGAGGCTTGCATCGGGGAACTTGGCGGCGGGGTCCAGGGCCCAACTGAGCTCATTCAACATCGAATAGGTGGTGTATTTATTGGTGAAGCCTAGGGCCGTCACCTTGTTGTCACCTACGATAGCGAAGCGATCGAAGTCCGTGGCTGCACTTTCCACCCGGAAGCCACGGCTCCTGAGCGCACTCTCGATTCCGCGGGCGAAGCAGGAACCGATGGCGAACAACCTATCCTGCTTGCTGATCTTGAACTCCGGCTCTACCACTGCTGAGAAGCGTGGCTGGCGCAGACGCTGGCAGGCATAAGGGCCAGAGGCATCCTTGAGGTCGATGCCGGCTTTGGACCAGCGAGTGCGCTCGTTGCTGCCAGGCTGTATTGCACGCACCGGAGCACGGCTCGGACGAAGTCGGCCAAGTAGCGCACGCAGCCGCGGTCGGTTCTGGAGCTCTTTGTCCAATATACCCATCGGTTGTCCTCGCGCTAGCCCGCAGCCTTGCGCAGTTCACGTTCTTCGATCGAAGCGATCACCTGCCGTAGGCCCTCACGGATCACCTCTGGCGAATAGCGTTCCCTCACCAGCTGGCGTCCGGCCGTCGACATGCTGGCCCACAATGCTGGGTCGTTGTAGAGCCGCAGCACCGCATCGGCAAACTCCTGGGGAGTATCGCCTATCAACACCTCGCGGCCATGCTGCAGGTACATGCCTTCGGCAGCGATGGAGGTCGCCACCACAGGCAATCCGAAACTGAAACTGGTCCCAAGCTTCCCCTTGATGCCTGCGCCGAAACGCAACGGCGCAACCATCAGGCGGCACGCATTGAAATAAGGCGAGATGTCCTTCTGGAAGCCCAGCACCTGGATGTGATCATTGGCGAGGGCCTCGATGGCGGGCGTCGGGCGCGACCCTAAGATCAGGAAGCGCAGTTCGGGGATGCGCTCCCGCAAGGTCGGCAGGATCTCGCGGCAGAAATACAGCACCGCTTCCTCGTTAGGCGTGTGCTGATAGCCGCCGATGAACAAGACATCACGGCGCTCCTCGAAACCGGGACCCGTGGGTTCCTCGGGTATCACGAGCTGCACCACGTGCACGTTGGCACGGGCCGCCTCGCGGGCCAACAGCTCCTTCTCCACTGGGCTTACTACGATGGCGGCATCCGCGCCGGTGATGAGCCTCAGCTCGTCTTGGCGGGTGCGCTCGGCGCGCTCACCCATGAGGGGGTTCTTCTCCACTTCCGCTTGACGCCGTTCTCGCAGGTAATGCAGGTCAACGGTGTCATAGATGATGCGGATCTTGGGTGAGAGCCGACGCAGTGTGTCCATATGACGGATCGCCACATAGGGTCGGCACAGCATGGCGAGGTCGAAATCACGCGCCCGCGCTGTCAAGAGATGGCGCATGGACAGGCAATGCGGCTCGTAGATGCATTCGATGCCGAGCCGCTGCAGGTCACGGGTGTACTCGCCGTCATGCAACAGGTTGTCCGGCGCGAATGTCACCTGGTAGCCCAAGGACTGCAGGAGCTTCAGATGATAGAACTTGAGCAAGGAGCCGGCATCGTGATCTGGACGCGGGGTGGTGGCGTCGATCATCAGGATGCGCTTCTGTACACCCCGGTCCTTCTCCAGCATGGGCTCGATGCCATTCTGACGATGCGAGGCTAAGGTGTCCTTCCAGCGTTCATAGAACTTCTTCTGGTTCACCACCTGATATTTCTTCACGCCCGATCCCAGATCAGTGCCGGACGTGATGCCCTCGTAGTGCACGATCACGGAGGTAGGCTGGAACAGTACGCGACGCCCATGCTTCCTTACCTGGAAAGCCAGGTCCGTATCCTCACAGTACGCCGGCGCATAGTGGGCATCGAAGCGGCCTAGTTCATCGAACAGCGCGCGGGGCAGCATGATGCTGGCGCCTGAGCAGTAATCCACATCGCGGCGGTAGCTGTACTCCGGTTTGTCAGGATCGTCTAAGCGGCCGTAGTTCCAGGCGGAGCCATCGCGCCACACGATGCCGCCGGCCTCTTGTAGACGTCCGTCCGGATACACGAGCTTGGAGCCGACCAGACCTGCCTCGGGTACCTCAGCGAAAGTCGCGTGCAGCTCGTCCAGCCAACCTGGCAGCACTTGCACATCGTTGTTTAGGAAATACACATACTCGCCATGGGCGGCTGCGGCACCAGCGTTGCACGCGCCAATGAACCCAAGGTTCTTCTCGTTCTTTATGACCCGTACGCCCTTACAGCGGGCCAATATCTTCTGGGTATCGTCCTTGGAGCAGTCATCCACCACGATCACTTCAAAGGGCGTATGCGCGCCGATCTCGGCGATGGACTTCAGGCAGTGCAAGGTGTGGGCAATGTTGTTGTAGACAGGGATGATTACCGAGACCTGGGGCACATCCGAGCTCGCGATCTCCAACGCTGGCGTGCCCTCCGGCAGCGCCAATGCGGCCACCGGGCCCTGTAGGTCCACCTTGGCGCCCCGGATGGCGCGGGCCCTGTAGTCGGCGCTTCCAGGCAAACCCATACCCAACAAGCGACCCACGTTGCGACGGATGCCGAGGCGCAGGCCCTGGGGCATGGGGATGCCGTAGTAAACATCGCGCACCATGAGCCGAACCATGCCGCGATTCAGGTGCTTCGCGTGAGGGATGCCGCGCAGGAACTGCCAGACGGCGCGGACTGGCTTGGTGGCCCGCCAGGCAAGCGAACCCATGATCAGGAGCTTCTGCCGCTGCAGATCCTTGAGCTCAGCGCGTTGCCACTCGATCTCCTGAGAGCGGGCCAGGGCCAGGCCAGCGTGCATGCCCCGCTCCTCAACCACGTGCCGGATCTCTCGTTCTTTGTCCGCCAGCGTCTTGTGCTGGGCGCGTAGCTCGACATATAGGCCTGCCAGCACCTGGTCGTACCCCGCCGCCATACCGTTCAGTTGCTCGCGGATCATGTCCAATGCAGCCGCATCATCATCGCGATAGGCCGCATACGCGTCCTGGGTCAGCTTACCGAGCAGGCCCTTCGGCAGGCCTTCTGACGCTGCGTGGTGGCGCAACTCTCGATGGATGAAGCGCCCCATCTCGGCATCCAGCTTGCCGGTATCGGAGGGCCAGGCTAGCCCCAATTTGTTCCAGGCAGGCTTCAACACCGCCTGCCAGTCCTTCAAGAGCGCGCCGTAATCCACGGCCGCGCGGGCACCACCACGACTGGCGATTTCAGCATCCAGCGTGTACCGCAGGGTGAGTAGCGCGGATTTTTCGGCGCTGAAGCTGTTGCGGGACTTGAGAGAAGCAGCGATCTCAGCAGGATCCCGGCTCGCGAGCAGATACAGCGGCTGCCAGCCCAGCTCTTTCAGCAAGTCCTGCCATAGCGGCAGCAGCCTGCACAGACGCGGGTCCTTCACGCAGCCCAACGTGCTGCTGCCGAAGTCGCGCAGCAGCACGGCCTTCAGCGCCTCGCGCTGCGGCTGGATCATCTGATATGTCCACCACTTATCCGGCAGTGCACGCACGTCGTCCCAGGCGTATCCCAGGCGATCCAGGATCTGGTCGTGGATGCGCACGATCTCGTCGTGCTCCCAGAACCCCATCACGTTGTCACCGCCCGCCTCCATCATGCGGTCGCCGAGGTCTGCGCCCAGCAACCGGCAACTGCCGGCCAGCAGCGAAGTGCCACTGCGGTGCATGCCTAAGACCAGCAGCATCTTCATGCGCTGCGCCTCCAAAACGAACCCAGGCGCGACATGATGCCGCGGCGAATCCGCTCTACCGGCGCGGCCTGCTGATTGCGGCAGCGCTCCTCATAGGCCTGCTCCATCTCCTGATACGCCTCAGGGTCGCCCTGTTCCAGGTTCTCAGGTGCAGCCAGCAGCTTGAGGTAAAGCTGTTGCGCTTCACGAGCCGCGGAAGTGGAATCGCCACCTTGGACCGCGTGCTCTTCCACCTTGGAACTGTTGATCCTGCTATCGAGGGGCTTCAGGCAATCAGCGGAATAGTCTTCACCCAGGAAAGCCATCACCCGACGGAAGGCCAGCTCCGGCTGGCCGGTGAAGTCCTCGTAACGCACCCGCAACGCGCGAGCTCTCCCCAAGGCACGCTCGCCCAGCCAGGCAGCGCGGGTGAGTCGCATCCAGGTGCGATAGGCCTCGTCATGGTGGTAGTCGCGTGCCTTAGCACTGGTACGAGAGAACTTCATCAACGACCGGGCCACATCATCGGGGTTGCGCAGTAAGTGGATGAAACGCGCCTGTGGGAACAACTTGGATAGCGCGTAAATATGATGCGAGTTCTCAGGCGTGGCATCTGCCCAGCGGCGCTTGGGATCGGCTGAAGACCGGCGGCGATGGAACTCACCTTTCTTCTTGGCCTCGGTCCGCTCGATGAGCGCCGGGTTAAGCGCCTGTACCACGTGCTCCATACCCTCGCCGACCAGGCGGTAGAAGTCGTCGCGGCTCACGCCAGCCTGGGCGAGGTGGGAGAACTTTCCATTGACGGTGCCGAGGCGATACAGATAGTCGACATCCAGCCCCAGCCGCCAAAGCCAGCCGGTCTCTGGGAGGTTCACGATATTGGGATGCTGCCCCAGGCACCAACAGAAGATGCTGGTCCCCGAACGGTATGAACCGACGATAAATACCGGGCTAGGAGTGCGGTCAGCCATCGAAGGATTTAGCGTCCCTTAAGACGTTTCGGTAGCCGATAATGGCAAGACCCTGAATTTTATCTTAATTCTTGCTTCTGCGCCCCAGTTTCGCGGCCATGGGGGACCGAAAAGGCCCGGGTGCACCGCCTCGTCCATAGCCCATAGCTGCCAGTTCGGGCCCAGCAAGACGCCAGGCCAACGTCTGGTCGCGGCGGTTCAGCTCGTCCAGCCAGGCGCCGGCCACCCCTCTACGCATCACATCCTCTCCGCTCACTCCTCGCGGCCGACCGCTCATAGCCTCGAAGGAACTGGCCTTGGCCACCGCCGCCACCGTCGACGGGGACACATCAGATCCAAGCCAGGTCAGTAGACCCGTGAAGGTCGTCTCGAAGTCGCTCAACAGATCTTCATAGCGCATCACGTAGAGCTCGCCCCGTTCCGCCGCCGCTAGCACCCGTCGCACCCGGTCCGCCCACACACTCATGGAACGGCCCAGGCGCCAATCATCACCGTAACCCATGATGTGACGCACGGACTGGATGCTACGGATACCCGCCTCGCGCAACAGGTCAACCGGCCTCATATAGCTGAGATAGCCATGGTGCCAAGCCATGCGCTTCTGGCGCATCAGTTGTCGATAATGGAAGGCGGAGACGGCCGCGTCGCGGCCGTCGCGCACGATGGCAATCTTGGGCGCCGCGGGTTTCAGGTGTTGCAGCGCGTCGAAGCACAGCACCTGGTCTGCACCCTTCAGCACCAGGCGCTTTCCTGCGGGATAACCCGGTGCCAAGGTCGCGAGGAATCCGTCCACAGCGGCGCCTGGATTCTTGGCGTCCCGCAACGCCGTGAAAGCCTGCTCGAGGAGCAGCGGTGGGAAATTCAGGAAACCCATCGGCTTGCCTTCGATGACGCCGTGCAGATTACCTCTGCCTTCGGCGCGCAGCATGCTGCGGATCACTTCGATGGCGATGTGGGGCGGCAGTGCATAGAGCGATCGAGCCAGGGAGAAAGCCGGATCGGAGAGATGACCGTGAAATGCATTGGGTGCGAGTTTCTCAGCGCGCAAGGCGCAGAAGGCACTCTTGCCGAACACGTTGGCCAACCGCTGTGCCGGCGGCAGGAGGTTCCGGCCGTTGCGACCAGCCACTGCACGAAGGATATCCAGCTCGCGCAGGCCTACAAACTCCGGATGCGCAGCCAGGGCCGACAGCAGCCAGCTTGTACCGTTCTTATACAGGCCGACGATGAATACGGGATCGGGAGCGGCAGGCCGCGGGTTCACGGCCGCCGACTGCCTGACTTGATGCTCTCCAGGTAGTGCTCTACTACCGTTTCGGGTTCGCCTATCTCGACGGTCACACCTTTCTCCACCCAGACCACCCGGTCGCAGAGCTCCCGGACGGTCTCCGCTTGGTGGGTGACAATCACCACGGTCTTATCCGAAGCGATCTTCTCACGCATGGCTGCGGAGGATTTCTCCTTGAAACCGGCGTCGCCAGTGCCCAACACCTCATCGACGAGAAGCACGTCCGGGTCTGCTTGGAAGGCCACTGTGAATCCCAAACGGGCGCGCATGCCGGAGGAATAGGTACGCACAGGCTCATCGATGAACTGCTCAAGCTCGGCAAAGCGCACCATCTCATCCATGCGCGCTTCCACATCAGCCCGCTTCATCCCGAGCAGGATACCGGAGAGCACCGCATTCTCGCGGCCAGTCAGCGCTGGGATGAACCCCGCCTGCAGAGCCAGGAGCGAGACCCGATCGGTATGGCTGACGACGACGCCTCGATCCGGCGCCAAGATACCCGCCAGCAGGCGCAGCAATGTGCTCTTGCCAGCGCCGTTACGCCCGATTACGCCCAGCGTCTCCCCATGCTTGAGGTTGAAGCTCACGTCGTGGAGCGCCCAGAAGGCATTGCTGCGCATGAAGCCGGCCTTGCGGCGGTAGCGCACACCAACGTTCTTGAGTTCGATGATGGTCTCGCCACTCATGCTCAACCCACCAGCAGTTTGGGATAGATACGGTCATAACGCTTCATCAGCAAGAGCGCCAGGCCGTATACCACGAGCGAGAACAGCATCACTCCGCCCAAGGCCAACCAGTCCGGCCATTGTTTTCCCAGCAGTACTGTCCGGAATGCACGGATCACATGCACCATGGGATTCAAAGCGAGCAGGTGCGCCAAAGCCGGCGGCAGGCGGTCGACGTCGCTGAAAATGCCTGACATAAACATCATCACGATGAGCCCATTGCTGATGACGAGATCCAAGTCAGGCAACAACGGGACGATTGCTGCGGCCAACGTCGATAGCGCGAGCGCCAGCAGCATCTCAACCAGGACTACCACTGGCAGCGCCAGCCAAGCCAGCGCGACGCCGTGCGCTACTGCCATGGCCAGCATGAGCAAGCCCAGGATGATGAGGAATTTGATGCCGTTGGTGACCATGACCATACCGGGCAGCACATATTTGGGCAGATACACCTGCATGATCAGGCCGCTGTTGGCCTGGATGGTGCCTGAGCCGTTCTGCACCGAACTCGAGAACCATTTCCAGGGCACCAAACCACAGAGCAGGGACAAGGCCACCACCCCGCCACCCGGACCGCGCAGGCCCATACCAAATGCCACGTAGAACGCAGCCATGTACAGGAGTGGCTCCAGAATCCACCAGATGAAGCCCACGTAGGCGCGCGCCGCTTCAGCATGGAGGTCAGCGATGCCCTTGTACCAGATCAGCTCGAAGTAGTTATTGCGGCGCATCTCTTAGTCTCCGGCGTTCGCAGGCTAGGCGCCAGGCTTGCGAAAATCAACGTATGTGGACCTAGTGACTTCGGTCGGCCCCCCGAAGCGCTCAGTATAACCTGACGTGGAATTCTCCGACCTCGATGCGCTTAGGATCGCCGTTGCAGGTGAGCGTCAGATCGTGTTCGCCGATTAAGTACAGTGGAAGGCTTCCGGTGAGAGAAGCCGATAAGACGCCCTCCCCCTCCGGTTTGACCAGCAATTCCTCAGGGCCCAACCAGACACGCGGATGGGCGGCATCACCCTGGAAGGTGATGAGGAATGCGGAATCACCGCTCTTGAGGCGCTTGTTGAACCCGTGGCCGAAGCGGGTCTGAGCGGGATCCCAGGACAGCACTTTGATGCCACAGGGCTGCGCATCCATCGCATCGTAGAGATAGCTCAATCCTTTATCTGGGAGTGGCTGGTGCCCGGCGGCTCCATAGAGCGCGGCCTCAGTATAGTCAGACCCCGCCAGAAGATCGGTGCGCAGGGTATGCATGGCATCTGACCACTGCTGCAGCTCCTGGCAGCCGGCAGCGGTCGTATCGGCGCCGCAGAACGCCACCTCGCCGTTGTCGTTCACTTGCAACAGGCGGCCGCCGACAGGGCGCGGATGGATGTGGGCCGGCGGCGCGAGCGCGTCCGCCAACACCGGCTGCTCGACACCGAGCAGCGAGAGCAGCGTGCGAGGAAGCTCGAACGCCGAGATATGGTTCAGCTTGAGCGGACCGCGGCGGCCATCGATCAACAGCACTGGTGTGCTCTGGATCGCCTCCACCATCTGTGGCGTGACGCTTTGTCCATGTCTGCTGATGAATCCAGATCGTATGTAGTCCTGCAAGCCTCTACCCAAGACCGGCAAGTGATCGCCAAAGGCCAAGATCAGAGCATCCGGGTCCCGCGCTCGGATGCGACCTATATATCCAGCTAGTTCAGCCGAGTCGTAATACACCACGTTGGCGTAGGCCGTGAGCAGTCCGTCCTTCGAATCACTACCGATCAATGCCGGCCGCTTTGCGGCATTGAGTTCGAAGGGATAGTGCCCGCTGTCGGTGGAGATGTAGATCAACCTCGGGCCTGTGTGATCTTCCTTGGCCAACAACGCATCTACTTGGTCGAACAGGGGGGTATTCGCCATGAATTCGCCGTTTCGGTCGCTCTCGTCGAAGTTGTCAGCATCATAGAAACGCTGGAAACCCAGCAGGTGGAAGGCCTTGCCGCGGTTCCATAGTCCGTAATCGTCGGGAGTGGCTGCATCGGTGCGAAACCCAAGTCTCGCCAGGATCTGCGGCAGGCATTCGACCGGGCGATGCAGGGTAGTCACGAACACGATAGCGTCTTCATAGGCTGGCACACCGCACAGCACCTCGAACTCGGTATTGGGCGTACCTCCGCCGAACACCGGCACCAAGAGCTTGCTCTCCCCAGACTGTTCCCAGAGCGTGCGGAATCCAGGCGCCAGGGGGTCGCGGGTGAAGTGCACCGACTTAAGCAGCGATGGGTCCCACAGTGTCTCCATCATGAAGATATATACGTCACGGGGTGCATTGGCTGAGGGCGCCGGCAGCGGCTGCGGCAGACCGCTTCGCCTCAAGGCCGCACCGACCTCCTCCTGGGAAGGCGAATGGCCGGCCACGCTCTGAACGCGGGCGTACTCGTTTAGCAGATAGAGGAATGGTCCGCGCGCAGTGAAGTTGTCCATCTGATCGAAGGGCTTGTAGACGAAGAAGGAATCGAGCCCTCGGCCTATCACTCCGGGCGCGACCTCGAAGATGCCAATCCACAGCACTGCGGCACCAGCCAAGAGGCCCAGAGTGCGCCAGCGCAGGCGCAATCCAATGAGGAACAGTATCGGCACAGCCAAGATCGGCACAATCATCAGCAGGAAGCGCCAGCCGCTGGTCTCGGACAGCAAAGCCGGCAGGGTCTGTAGGTCCCCCGGGAGCACGGGTGCAGCGAAGTAATAGATCTTGAAGGCGTTGCTCATGTACAGCAGCCCGATCAGCAGGGACTGCACCACCACGTACAACCACAGCGGCCGCAACAATAGGTAGAGCCAACATCCCAGCACGCTGCCAACGATGACCTCAGCCGTTAGGCCCGAAGCATGCAGCCCCACATGAAAGAAATTACTGAGGACGGTACTGAATAGCACCACCAGTACCACAGAGCATGACAAGGGCACGAAGATGGGCCGCAAGAACGGATTATCGAATAGACGCCGCGTGGCAGCTCGAATGGTCATGTTTCCCCTGGAGCCTGTTCGTTATCTGGCGAAAGCCTGATGTGGGCTCCTACATCGGCCGCTTGTGTCCCTGTTCCGTCGATAGCCTGACTGGTCCGTAGACTTAGAGCCTGACGTCGAATTCCCCGACCAGCACAGGCGTGTCATCGCCGTTGCACTTCAAAGTTAAGGCACGCTCGCCAGGCCAGTAAAGATACCCCTGCCCGGGTAGCGATGCAGAAATGAGCTGTCCATTGTTTCTGACGTCAAGCCGACTCGATCCCAACCACGCCTCTATCCGACCGGCATCACCGGTAAATTGGATCCAAAACGACGAGCTGGCGTTCTTTCTTTGCGAATTGAATGGCCTGCCGGCAAAAGACTGCTTTGGTCCCCAAGCGGTGATTTTGATGTTGCAGGGATGAACATCCATCGGCGCATGATAACTAAGCCCCGTCTCCGGGATGCCAAGCCGCGACTGGTCCCCATAGAGGATCTGTGCCAGATAGTCGTTACCGGACACCATATCGATCCGCAGAGTATTCACAGCGTGGTACCACGAATCTGCCTTTTCGCACCCGGCGACGGGCGGATCTTCACCGCAGATCTGAGCGCCACCGGTATCGTCGGTCACCAAAAATGGACCCTCAGTAGTCAGCCGGGGATGCATGGATTTCGGCGGTGCGAACGCATCCAGCGGCGTCGCGCCCTGGGCGTCCAGCAGTTTCAACAGCAGGCGCGGTATCTCGAAAAGCGACATCCGTCCGATTTTCAGTGGGCCATGGCGGCCGTCGATGACGATCAGAGGCGTGCTCTGCCGCGTCCGCATCATCTCTGGCGCCGGATGATCGTCGCGCGCGAACAAACCAGAATCGGAATAGTCTCGATTCCGGTTACCCAATGCGGGCAGATGATCGCCGAAGGCGACGATAATCGCATCGGGATCTGTGGTGCGGATCTGTGCGATATAGTTCGCCAGGTCTTGGGAGTCATAGAAGACGGCATTTGCATAGTGCGTCACTAAGGGATTGGATGCATCCGTGTGGACGACGACTGGCCGGCGTGTCGTATTCATCTGGAATGGATAGTGGCCGCTGGTGGTCACCGTATATATAAGATGCGGCTTCCCGCCACCGTCCTGTACGACCCGATTGCCCATTTGTTCGAATAGGCTCTTGTCGGAAAGAAACTCACCATTCAGATCATCCAGGAAGAAACTCTCCTTGGCATAGAAACGGCCAAACCCAACATATTGGTAGACGTTATTGCGGTTCCATGTGCCATAGCTGTCCGGTGCGACCGCGATGGTGCGATAGCCGCTCTTCGCCAGCACCATTGGCAGGCACGGCATTTGGTGGGAGACATCGGTGACGAACAGGATTTGCTCACCTGGTATCGGCGCGCCGCAAAGGACCTCGAACTCTGAATTGGCGGTACCGCCACCGAATACCGGCACTTGGACCCAGCTGTCTCCAGTCTGCGCCCACAGGGCACGGAAATCCGCAGATAGGGGATCACGGCTGAAGTGCACCGAATGCAGCAACGCGGGATCCCAGAATGCTTCCATCAGGAAGATGTAGATGTTCCGGGGATGAGCGATCTGCACCGGCGCCAGCGGCCCTGACACGGATTGTTCGTGAAGCGCAGCAGCCACTTGTTGTTGCGTGGGCCGTTGGCTGCGGAGTACGCGCTCCCGTGCGTATTCATTTATGAAATACACCACCGGGCCGCGCGCATTGTAGTTAGTCACCTGCGCGAAGGGGCGATAGCCGAAGGCACCATCAAGCCTGTTGGAGACAGCAGCTGGCGCCAATGCGAGAAGGAACCACAGCGGGGCGATACCCACCACGAGCGCAGGTAACAGATACCGGTCGCGCCGCAGACCGAAGATGAGCAAAACAGCCATCGCCAAGAGTGGCGCAATAGCTAGGTAGAATCGCCAACCGGAAAGAACGTCGAAGAGAACTGACAAGGTATTGATATCTGAGGGCACGATAGGCGCAGACAGCAAGCTCAACTTCACGGCATTGCCGATATACAACACGCCCATGACGAGCGCCTGGAGTACCAGGAACACCCAGAGTGGACCTATGACCCAGTAAAGCCAGTAACCGAGCAACAGCTCGGCGACCAAATCGACTGACACCCCACCCGTGGAAAAGGTCTGACCGTAGAAATGCCTGGTTATGGAGGAGTACACGACGGTAAACACGATCGTCGAAAACAAGGGCATCCAATGCCGCAGCCCAGTCAACTTGAAGTTCATCGACGGGCTCCGGTCGGAGCTTGATGCAGGCCGAGACGTTCGGTACCGGCGTTCTGCCCTGCTACCGTCGCACACCAGTCGAGATGGGCAAGATACCAATCCACGGTCTTGGCAAGACCACTGCCTAAGTCTTCCGCCGGCTGCCAACCCAGTTCTTTCTTTATATAGCGTATATCGATGGCATAGCGCCGGTCATGGCCGGGCCGGTCCTGGACGAACTTGATCAGCGCTTCATGAGGGCGGTGCTGCGAGTCTGGGCGGCGCTCATCCAGAAGCTTGCAGATGGTACGCACGATCTCGATGTTCTTGCGCTCTCCATTTCCGCCTACGTTGTAGGTCTCGCCCAACTTGCCGCGTTGGATCACCGTCTCGATGGCGGTGCAGTGGTCCGTGACATACAACCAGTCCCGCACCTGATCGCCATCGCCGTATACCGGGATCGGCCTGCCGGCCAGTGCGTTCAGGATGATCACCGGGATCAGCTTTTCTGGGAACTGGAAGGGCCCGTAGTTGTTAGAGCAATTGGTCAGGGTGACCGGAAGGCCATAAGTGCGCTGATAGGCACGCGCCAGGTGATCTGAAGAAGCCTTGCTCGCGGAGTACGGTGAACTCGGGTCATAGGGCGTGTGCTCATGGAAGGCCGGATCCGTGGGCGAGAGGGATCCGTACACCTCGTCGGTGGAGACGTGATGGAAACGGAAATCGCCTTGCTTCCCTGCCCACTCCGCCTTGGCTGCTTTGAGCAGACTATGGGTACCGAGGATATTGGTCTTGATGAAGGCGTCTGGTCCGTCGATAGAACGATCCACATGGGACTCCGCGGCGAAGTGCGCCACTGTGTCTATCTTCTCCTCGCGCATCAACTGGTTTACCAGCTGCTCATCGCAGATGTCGCCATGCACGAAACGGAAGTTAGACCTACCTTCCGCCTCCTTGAAGTTCAATCGGCTGCCGGCGTAGGTGAGCGCATCCAGCATCACCACCCGATCCTGCGGATGGCTCTTCAGCCAGTGGTGCAGGAAGTTAGCACCGATGAAACCCGCGCCGCCAGTAATCAGGACCCTACGCATCTTTGAGCTCCATCAGCATCTTCTTCAGGTTGTCGCGCCAGGGCACCGCGCTCAGAGCCAGGCCGGCCTCGGTAGAACTACGGTCTAGCACGCTGTAGGCCGGACGCCGGGCCGGCGTCGGATACTCGGCGGTGCTGATGGGCACGACCTCGACGTCCCGCGTGAGGAGCCCTACAGCACGGCCCTCTTCGGCTATGCCCTGTGCGAAGTCGCACCAGCTTGCCACACCCGCATCCGTCCAGTGGTGCAGTCCCTTGAACCCGGGTTTTTCTGCAGCCACCCATAGGGCGCGAGCGACAGAATCAGCCCAAGTAGGGCTGCCGCGCTGATCCTTCACCACTTTTACGCTACCGCGCTCACCCATGAGGCGCAGCATGGTGAGCACGAAGTTATGTCCCTTGGCTGCATATACCCAGGCGGTTCGGAGCACTAGGGCCTCGCCATGAGATTCGTCCAAGGCGCGACGCTCTCCTTCCAGCTTGCTCGCACCATAGACGCCAAGGGGCGCAGGTTCGGTATCAGGCTTATAAGGTTGTTCAGCGCTACCGTCGAATACGAAGTCCGTGGAGATATGCAGCAGCCGTGCGCCATGTTTGCGCGCGGCTTGGGCCAAGTGACCTGGCGCTGCACCGTTCACCCGAAATGCCAGGTCCTTATCGTCCTCAGCTTTATCCACCGCGGTATAGGCGGCGGCATTGATGATGACTTGAGGCCTGAGAGCCGCCACCCGCTGCTCCACCGCTACGGCGTCGCATATGTCGAGGCCCCTCGCATCCAGGGATGTGAGTTCGAAACCCGCAGGCTTGAGTTTGGTCAGCGCCGTGGCCACTTGGCCGCCAGCACCGGTCACCAGCACCTTCACGGGTAGCAGTCCGCGTCGGCGAGCAGCTTGCCCTGTTGATCCTTGGGCGAGAGTAGCGGTGTGCCCTTCAAAGGCCAATCGATGCCGAGGGCTGGATCGTCCCAGCGCAGAGTGCGCTCGTATTCTGGTGCGTAGAAGTCAGAACACTTATAGAAAAAATCCGCCGAGGCACTCAGTACACAGAAGCCGTGAGCAAAGCCCGGGGGCACCCATAGCTGGTGTTTGTTCTCACCGGAGAGGATGGTGCCAACCCATTTCCCGAAGCTCGGCGAACTGCGACGGACATCCACCGCCACGTCGAACACCTCGCCGGCGGTGACTTGCACCAGTTTCCCCTGGGGCTGCTTGATCTGGTAATGCAGACCACGCAAGGTATTCAGCACCGAACGACTGCAGTTGTCCTGCACGAACTTGAGGTCGAGGCCGGCAGCGGCGAACTTACGCGCCTCCCAGCTCTCGAAGAAATAGCCGCGGGCATCGCCGAACACCTTCGGCTTGACGAGCACTACGTCGGGGATGGCGAGGCGCTGGAATTCCATCAGCCTTGGGCCTCTTTGATGACCTTGAGCAGGTACTGGCCGTATCCGGTCTTGGCTAGGGGCTGGGCTAGCCTGTCCACCTGCGCCGCGTCGATGAAGCCCTGACGGAACGCCACTTCCTCGGGACAGGCGACTTTCAAGCCCTGCCGGTTCTCGATGGTCTCGATGAAGTTGGCGGCATCGAGCAGCGACTCATGGGTGCCGGTATCGAGCCACGCCACACCGCGACCGATGATCTCGACGTTCAACATGCCCTTGTTGAGATAGGCTACGTTGGAGTCAGTGATCTCCAGTTCGCCGCGAGGTGAGGGCTTCTGCGCCTTGGCCACATCGACGATGCCGTTGTCATAGAAGTACAGACCAGTGACCGCGTAGCTGGACTTCGGTAGCTTCGGTTTCTCTTCGATACCGAGGGCTTTACCCTGCTTGTCGAAATGCACCACGCCATAGCGTTCCGGATCTTTCACGTAATAGGCGAACACCGTGGCTCCCTTGTCACGCTGGGCAGCATGCCGCAGCTGTTCCGGGAAGCCATGGCCGTAGAAGATGTTGTCGCCCAATACCAAGCAGACGTTGTCATCGCCGATGAACTGCTCGCCCAAGATGAAGGCCTGGGCCAGACCATCCGGACTCGGTTGCACTACATAGCTGAGGGAGATCCCCCACTGGGAACCGTCGCCCAGGAGCGCCTTGAACATGGGCAAGTCATGGGGTGTGGTGATGAGCAGGATGTCACGGATGCCTGCGAGCATCAGCGTGGTGAGCGGATGG
>DASYCJ010000007.1:0-12429 GCA_036500225.1 Gammaproteobacteria bacterium | reverse complement strand
TTGAGCTACGGGCGCTTCGTCGTCTCAGCACAAAACCGGTGCCAGGATCCATTTGGTCGGGGCAGAGGGATTCGAACCCCCGACCCCCTGCTCCCAAAGCAGGTGCGCTACCAGACTGCGCTATGCCCCGCGCTGCCTGCGGGTATTCCACAGGTGGCGTTAAGGGCGGGAATGATACGGGGAGGCCAGTCCCCAGTCAATTTCAAGGGCTTACAGGTGGTCGCCTTGGGCGGTGCGTGCGACAATCCGCGGCATCCGAAGGGGAGCCAAGAGCACGATGCCGGCCCAACTCATAGACGGTAAAGCCTTCGCGGCGGAGCTGCGCCGAGATGTGGGCCGCCAGACAGCCACCCGTGAGCGCGCGCCGGGCCTGGCGGTGGTGCTGGTGGGGGCCGATCCGGCTTCCCAGATCTACGTACGCAATAAACGCCAGGCCTGTGAGGAGGTGGGGTTCATCTCCAGGGCCTATGACCTGTCGGCAGATACCCCGGAAGATAGGCTTCTCAGCCTCATAGACGAGCTCAATGCCGATCCTGCCATCGACGGCATCCTGGTCCAGCTGCCGCTGCCAGCCCACATCCGCACTGAGCAGGTCATCGAGCGCATCCGGCCCGACAAGGATGTGGATGGCTTTCACCCCTACAACATCGGCCGCCTGGCCCAGCGCATCCCCAAGCTCCGGCCCTGCACCCCGTTGGGGGTCATCAAGCTCCTGGAGCATTACGGTGAGAAGTTCTATGGCCGCCATGCGGTGGTGGTGGGGGCCTCCAACATCGTCGGCCGGCCTATGGCCCTGGAATTGCTGCTGATGGGCTGCACCATCACGGTCTGCCACCGTTTCACGGAGCATACCGAGCGCTACGTGGCCGAAGCGGACATCCTGGTGGTCGCAGTCGGCAAACCGGGGTTCATCAAGGGCAACTGGGTGAAACCGGGGGCCACGGTAGTGGACGTGGGCATAAACCGCATGCCGGACGGCAAAGTGCAGGGTGACGTGGAATTCGAGGTGGCCCGGGAACGGGCGGCTTTCATCACCCCCGTGCCCGGCGGCGTAGGCCCCATGACGGTCACCATGCTGTTGGTGAATACCTTGACCGCTGCCAAGGGTCACGATCAGGCCTGATGTCCCTTAGCTGGCGTCCGGCTCTATCCCGGATCCGACCTAAGTTTTCCAAGCCCTTGTCATCCCGCATGCCCGTCCCCATGTAATTTCGGGCAAGATGACAGTGTTTCACCCTTCCAGCCCTGGTTTTGACGGGTTTGGCCCCCAAAATTCGGGGTTCCTGCACCTACCCGGTATAATAGTGTCCGCCAGGCGGCATGTCCGCCTGGGTAGGCCGATCTGCCAGTGTGGCGAGAGTGGCGGAACTGGTAGACGCGCTGGATTTAGGTTCCAGTGGGGTAACCCGTGAGAGTTCGAGTCTCTCCTTTCGCACCAAGCCTTCCGGGTTGAAAAACGTCAAACGTAGACAGAGGAATGAGGTCAATGCAGGTTTCACTTGAAAAGAGCGATGGTCTTGAGCGCCGCCTGAAGGTGCAGGTCCCGGCTGAGCGCGTCGAGCGCGAGACCGAGGATCGTCTGAAATCCTTGAGCAAGCGCGCCAAGATCGATGGTTTCCGTCCCGGCAAGGTGCCACTGAACGTCGTGAAGCAGCGCTTCGGCGACCAAGTGCGCTCTGAAGTGGTCACGGAGTTATTGCAGACCAGCTATAACGAAGCGCTGGCGCAGCAGAAGCTGAATCCAGCCGGCGGGCCGCGCATCGATTCCATCGATGCCGCGCCGGGCAAGGACCTGCAGTTCACCGCAGTATTCGAGGTCTATCCTGAGATCAAGCTGAGCGGCCTGGACGGTATCAAGGTCGAGCGACCCGTGGCGGAAGTCGCCAAGGAAGACATAGATGCCATGGTCGACAACCTGCGCCATCAGCGCGCCGGTTGGGAAGCCGTGGAGCGCGCTGCCAAAGACGGCGACCGCGTGCTGATCGATTTCGAAGGCTCGGTGGACGGCACTCCGTTCCCGGGCGGCAAGGGCGAGCGTGTGACGGTGGTGTTGGGCGAGAAGCGCATGCTGCCGGACTTCGAAGCCGGCCTGCAGGGCATCAAGCCCGGCGAGAACCGTGAGTTCGGTGTGAAGTTCCCCGAGGACTACCACGCCAAGGAGTTGGCCGGTAAACAGGCCAAGTTCAAGGTCAGTGCTCATTCCGTGGAAGGCCAGGTGTTGCCGGCCCTGGACGACGAGTTCTGCAAGGCCTTCGGCATCACCGAAGGCGGCATCGAGAAGCTGCGTTCCGAAGTGGCGGACAACATGCGCCGCGAGCTGGAAGAGACGGTGCGGCGCAAGCTCAAGGACCAGGCCCTGGATGCGCTGCTCAAGGCCAACAAGCTCGAGCTTCCCAAGTCCCTGGTGGATGACGAGATCGAGCGCCTGCGTCAGGATGCGCTGGTGCGTATCGGCGTGCGCGACCCGAAGAAGGCCTCGGAACTGCCCCGCGAGCTGTTCGAGGAGCAAGCCACCAAGCGTGTGAGCCTAGGTCTCCTGGTGGGTGAGATCATCAACCAGCAGCGTCTGATGGTGGAACCGAAGCGCGTGGACGAGCGCCTGGAACGGATGGCCGGCGAATACAGCAAGCCTTCCGATGCGGTTCGCAGCTTCCGCCAGAACAAGGACATCATGCATCAGGTGGACACCCTGGTGCTCGAGGACCAGGCGGTGGATTGGCTGTTGGATAAGGCTTCCGTGACCGACAAGCCCACCACCTTCAAGGCCCTCATGAACCTGAATGAGCATGATCACGATCATGACCACGATCACGACCATTGATGCCGCGACCCGGCGAAGGTACCAGTGACAGCATGAAGAACAGTCCCGAGACCCAGGCTTTGAACCTCATCCCCATCGTGGTGGAGCAGACCGCCCGTGGCGAGCGTTCCTACGACATCTACTCGCGCCTGCTGAAGGACCGGGTGGTGTTCATCGTCGGACCGATCGACGACTACGTCGCGAACGTGGTGGTGGCGCAGCTCTTGTTCCTCGAGTCCGAGAACCCGGACAAGGACATCAGCGTCTACATCAATTCGCCGGGTGGCGTGGTCACGGCCGGACTGTCCATCTACGACACCATGCAGTTCGTGAAGCCGGACGTGTCCACCATCTGCGTGGGCCAGGCGGCCAGCATGGGTTCACTGCTGCTGGCGGCGGGTGCCAAGGGCAAGCGTTATTCGCTGCCCCATTCGCGGGTCATGATCCACCAGCCCCACGGCGGTGCCCAGGGCCAGGCCTCGGACATCGAGATCCAGGCCAAGGAGATACTGTACCTGCGTGAGCGCCTGAACCAGATCTTCGTCAAGCACACCGGCCAGAGCATGGAAGCGATCCAGAAGGACACGGATCGGGATCGCTTCATGAGCGGCGACGAGGCGGTCAAATACGGCATCATCGACAAGGTCCTGGAGAAGCGCCAGGCCTTGGTAGGGGGCTAAGGCCCTTACCGGGTAAGGCTCCGGCCTGCAGGGTCTTATGTATTGAAGGCGGGGCAAACGGCCCCCATAGTGTTCAAAATGGTCCCTGGATCGCAGGGGCCCTCAGGAGGCGAGCCAAGATGGCGGAAGATACACGCGGCAAGGGTGAAGACGGCAAACTGCTTTACTGCTCCTTCTGCGGCAAGAGCCAGCATGAAGTGCGCAAGCTCATCGCCGGTCCCTCCGTGTACGTCTGTGACGAGTGCGTGGAACTGTGCAACGACATCATCCGCGAGGAGATGCAGGAGCAGTCCCAGACCTCGCGCAGCAAGTTGCCGCGTCCCCAGGAGATCAAGTCGGTCCTCGACCAGTACGTGATCGGCCAGGAGCGTGCCAAGAAGATCCTCTCGGTCGCCGTCTACAACCACTACAAACGGTTGGACCTGCGCAGCGCCCGCAACAAGGACGACATCGAACTCGCCAAGAGCAACATCCTGCTCATCGGTCCCACTGGTTCGGGCAAGACCCTCCTGGCCGAGACCCTGGCGCGCCTGCTCAATGTGCCGTTCACCATCGCCGATGCCACCACCCTGACCGAAGCCGGTTACGTGGGTGAGGATGTCGAGAACATCATCCAGAAGCTGCTGCAGAAGTGCGACTATGATGTGGAGAAGGCTCAGACCGGCATCGTCTACATCGACGAGATCGACAAGATCTCCCGCAAGTCGGATAACCCGTCTATCACCCGCGACGTGTCGGGCGAGGGCGTGCAGCAGGCGCTGTTGAAGCTCATCGAGGGCACCGTGGCCTCGGTGCCGCCCCAGGGCGGCCGCAAGCATCCCCAGCAGGAGTTCCTGCAGGTGGACACCAGCAACATCCTGTTCATCTGCGGCGGCGCCTTCGCCGGCCTCGAGAAGATCATCCGTCATCGCACCGAGCGTAGCGGCATCGGCTTCATGGCCGAGGTGAAGAGCAAGTCCGAGATCAAGAACGTCGGCGAAGTGCTGCACGAGGTGGAACCGGAGGACCTGATCCGCTTCGGTCTGATCCCGGAGTTCGTCGGCCGCCTGCCGGTGGTCGCGACCCTGGAAGAGCTGGATGAGAGTGCGCTGATGCGCATCCTCACCGAGCCCAAGAACGCCATCACCAAGCAGTACCAGAAGCTGTTTGAGATGGAAGGCTGCGAGCTGGAGTTCCGCGACGACGCCTTGCGTTCCGCCTCGCGCAAGGCCATGGACCGCAAGACCGGCGCCCGCGGCCTGCGCACCATCCTCGAGCACGTGCTGCTCGACACCATGTATGAGTTGCCGTCCATGGAGAACGTCTCCAAGGTGGTGATCGACGAGTCGGTCATCAATGGCGACAACAAGCCCTACGTGATGTACGAACGCGAGAAGAAACAGCTGGCGGCTTCGGCGCGAGAATAAAGCTCGTTGGCCCAAGTCCTTAAGCTCGACTCCAAGTCCACCCGCTTCCTGGATGAAGCGTCTCCCTTAGCAGGTAAATAACGTGGTCGAAAACCGTCAATCCGATCTGCTCGAAGGCCAGCCGATGCTGGTACCCGTGTTGCCGCTGCGCGACGTGGTGGTGTACCCGCATATGGTGATCCCGCTGTTTGTGGGCCGCGACAAGTCCATCAAGGCGCTGGACCACGGCATGCAGGCCGGCAAGCAGATACTCCTGGTCTCGCAGAAGAGCCCGGAAGTGGACGACCCCTCCGACAAGGACCTCAACAGCGTCGGTACCCTGTCGACCATCCTGCAGCTCCTCAAGCTGCCGGACGGCACCGTCAAGGTGCTGGTGGAGGGCGGTGACCGCGCCAAGATCCAGCAGATCAACGACGGCCCGTATTTCTCGGCCATGGTCACGGTGCTGCGCCAGCAGACCCAGTTCGACGAGCGTGAGGCGGACGTGCTGATGCGCTCGGCCCTGTCCTTGTTCGACCAGTACGTGAAGCTGAACAAGAAGATCCCGCCGGAGATCCTGACCTCCTTGGCCGGCATCGATGCCCCGGGCCGCTTGGCGGACACCATCGCCGCTCACATGCAGCTCAAGATCGAAGAGAAGCAGAAGATCCTCGAGATCGAGGACGTGCGCGAGCGCCTGGAACACGTCATGGCCCTCATCGAGGGCGAGATCGACGTGCTGCAGATCGAGAAGCGCATCCGTACCCGCGTCAAACAGCAGATGGAGAAGAGCCAGCGCGAGTACTACCTCAACGAACAGATGAAGGCCATCCAGAAGGAACTGGGTGAGTTGGAAGACGCGCCCAACGAGCTGGAAGAGCTGGAACGCAAGATCCAAAAATCCGGCATGGGCAAGGATGCGCGCGAGAAAGCCACCTCCGAGCTGAACAAGCTCAAGCTCATGTCGCCCATGTCCGCGGAAGCGACCGTGGTGCGCAACTACATCGACTGGCTGGTGAACGTGCCGTGGAAGCGCCGTACCCGCGTGCGCCATGATTTGGCGGGCGCCCAGAAGGTGCTGGATGAGGACCATTACGGCCTGGAGAAGATCAAGGATCGTATCCTCGAGTACCTGGCGGTCCAGCATCGCGTGCAGAAGCTCAAGGGGCCGATCCTGTGTCTGGTGGGTCCCCCGGGCGTGGGCAAGACCTCCCTGGGTCAGAGCATCGCTCGTGCCACCAACCGCAAGTTCGTGCGCATGTCCTTGGGCGGCGTGCGTGACGAAGCCGAGATCCGCGGCCACCGCCGCACCTACATCGGCTCCATGCCCGGCAAGATCCTGCAGAACATGTCCAAGGTCGGCACGCGCAACCCGCTGTTCCTGTTGGACGAGATAGACAAGATGTCCATGGACTTCCGCGGCGACCCCTCGTCGGCGCTGTTGGAAGTGCTGGACCCGGAGCAGAACACCACCTTCAACGACCACTACCTGGAAGTCGATTTCGACCTCTCGGAAGTGCTGTTCGTGGCTACTGCCAACACCATGAACATCCCGGCGCCCTTGCTGGATCGTATGGAAGTCATCCGCCTGCCGGGCTACACGGAAGACGAGAAGATCAACATCGCCAAGAATTACCTTGTGCCCAAGCAGCTTCGCAACAACGGCCTCAAGCCGGAAGAGCTGAGCATCGGCGAGAACATCCTCACGGACATCGTGCGCCATTACACCCGCGAAGCCGGTGTGCGTAACCTGGAGCGCGAGATCTCCAAGATCTGCCGCAAGGTGGTGAAGAACCTGCTGCTGAAGCCGAGCGCCACCAAGGTGGACGTGACGTCCAAGAACCTGGATGACTACCTGGGCGTGCAGCGCTTCCGCTATGGTCGCGCCGAGGACCATGACCAG
The DNA here is from genome assembly GCA_036500225.1 of Gammaproteobacteria bacterium. Taxonomy (GTDB): domain Bacteria; phylum Pseudomonadota; class Gammaproteobacteria; order Natronospirales; family REEB76; genus DASUBN01. The sequence continues at coordinate 5,661 of DASYCJ010000007.1, read as the reverse complement.
GTAGGGCAGGTCACCGGCCTCGCCTGGACCGAAGTGGGCGGCGAGCTGCTCACCATCGAATCCACGGTGGTGCCCGGCAAGGGCAAGCTCATCCACACCGGCCAGTTGGGCGGGGTGATGCAGGAATCCATCCAGGCTGCCATGACCGTGGTGCGCAGCCGCGCTGCGCTCTTAGGGATAGACCCGGACTTCCACCAGAAGCTCGACGTGCATATCCACGTGCCGGAAGGCGCCACGCCGAAAGATGGCCCCAGCGCTGGCATCGGCATGTGCACTGCGCTCGTGTCAGCGCTCACCAAGATCCCGGTGCGGGCCGACGTGGCCATGACCGGTGAGATCACCTTGCGCGGCGAGGTGCTGCCCATCGGCGGTCTCAAGGAGAAGCTCTTGGCGGCCCACCGCGGCGGTCTCACCACCATCTTGATCCCGCAGGAGAACGAGAAGGATCTGGCGGATATCCCCAAGAACATCAAGAGCGCGCTCGACATCAAACCGGTGCGTTGGATCGACGACGTGCTCAAGATCGCCTTGCAGCACATGCCCGAGCCCAAACCCGCCGAGGCGCCGGCAGCGGCGGATGGGGCCAATAAGACCGAATCGGAAGCGGTGCGTCCGCATTGATGGAAGGTGCTGCGGTTTAACTTAAGACTGTGGCACCGTCGTCCAAAGTCGGGGCTTTATCCAATCGTGTCAACCACTTGGCAGCGGCTGCCGTAGGCATATCACAGGTGTCTTGCCTGTGGAAAAGTTGAAAAAGAAGAAAATATTACCGTTGACATGGCTTTTCAGCACTTGGTAGCTTGATACGCAGTCGCGCTTACAGGGAGCGCGGCTGACGTCTAACAACAACGACCTTGCCGCCTCTGCGGCCGGAAAGGGACGTATACGAGGCCCCCTTCGGGGACACGCACTCCAGCTCTAGGCAACTTACAGGGATAACGCACATGAACAAGGCTGAACTGATCCACGCTGTCGCTGAAGCGACCAAACTGTCCCAGGCCGATGCGGACCGCGCGGTGGCTGCGGTGCTCGGCGGCATCACTGGCGCGCTCGTGAAGGGCGAGCAGGTGGTCCTGGTGGGCTTCGGCACGTTCACGGTGAAGCAGCGTGCCGCGCGTACCGGCCGCAATCCTCAGACCGGCCAGACCATCCACATCGCCGCCAGCAAAGTCCCGGGCTTCAAAGCTGGCAAAGCCTTGAAGGATGCCGTAAACTAGCGCGCTCTCTTCCGGCTAGGGGTGCTTAGCTCAGCTGGTAGAGCACCGCCTTTACACGGCGGGGGTCGTGGGTTCGAGCCCCTCAGCACCCACCATCAGCAGCGGAGCGGTAGTTCAGCTGGTTAGAATACCGGCCTGTCACGCCGGGGGTCGCGGGTTCGAGTCCCGTCCGCTCCGCCATTTGCACCGAAGTCGAAAAGGGCGCCCTAGGGCGCCCTTCTCACATGGATAGACCCATCGAGGCTGAGACGTATGCTGATACAAGCTTTTCGCGACAACATCCCCAAGTGGATCACCGGCGTGATCCTTGCTCTGTTGATAATCCCCTTCGCCTTGTGGGGCATCAACTCCTATTTCACCGCCTCCAGCGACAGCTCGGTGGCCACGGTCAACGGCGACCCGATCCAGCCGAACGATTACAACCGCGCCTACCAGAACCAGTATCAGCGCATGCAGCAGATGTATGGCGCCGCCTTCAAGCCCGAGATGATCGACGAGAAGCGCCTGCACCAGCAGACGCTGGACCTGCTCATCAACACCACCCTACTCAACCAGCAGATCGCCAAGGACCACTACACGGTGGGTGACGCGCAGCTGGTGGAGTCGATCCAGAAGATGCCGGCCTTCCAGGCCGACGGCAAGTTCTCGCCCCAGGCCTATCGCAACGTGCTCACCTCGGTGGGCATGAACCCCGAGCAGTTCGAGCACGATCAGCGCCAAGAGATCGTCATCGACCGCTTCCAGGGTTCGATCATGAACAGCGCCATCGCTACCCCTGCCGAGTTCGACGCCCAGCAGGCGCTCAAGGACCAGCAGCGCGAGATCGCCTACCTCACCATCAGCGGCAAGCGTTTCCTGGCGGATGCCCAGGCCAGCGATGCAGACGTGCAGGCTTACTACAAGGCCCATCAGGCCCAGTTCATGACGCCTGAGAAGCTCTCGCTGGAATACGTGGAACTGGACGAGGCGCAGCTCGCCAAGCAGGTGCAGCCCACTGATGCGGACCTGCAGGCCCTCTACCAGCAGCAGATGGACAAGTACAAGCAGGACGAGACTCGCACCGCGCGCCACATCCTGATCACCGTCAACGGCAACGATCCAAAGGTGGATGCGGCCGCCAAAGCCAAGGCTGAGGACGTCCTCAAGCAGCTGAATGCCGGCGGCGATTTCGCCAAGCTCGCAGAACAGTATTCCGACGACAAAGGCTCCGCCAAGCAGGGCGGTGACTTGGGCGACGTGACCCGCGGTGAGATGGTGAAGCCTTTCGAGGAAGCCCTGTTCGGCATGACCAAGCCCGGTCAGATCGTGGGCCCGATCCGCAGCCAGTTCGGTTACCACATCATCCAGCTGGAGAAGATCAACTCCGCCGTGGTCAAGAGCTTCGCTGAAGTGAAGCCGCAGCTCCTCGCTGATTACCAGAAGAAGACCGCTGACGATAAGTACTACGCGCTGGGCGACCAACTCGCAAACCTGGCTTATGAGCATCCACAGTCCCTAGACGATGTGAGCAAGCAGCTCAATCTGCCCATCCAGACCGTGGACAACGTGACCCGTGATTCGGGTGACGGCATCGGCGGCAACGCCGACGTGCGCAAGGCCGCGTTCAGCGACCAGTTGCTCACCCAGGGTAACAACAGCGAACCCATCCAGCTCGGCCCCAACCACGCAGTGGTGGTGCGGGTGAAAGGCCATACCCCGAGCGAACCCATACCGCTGGATCAGGTGAAGTTCACCATCGCCGGTTTCATCAAGCAGCAGCACGCCGATGAAGCGACTGCCAAGCTCGCAGCCTCCATCATGGATAGCCTGAAGAAGGGTGGCGATCCGGCGGTTCTCGCCAAGAGCAACCCGGGCGTCACCCTCAGCTCGCCTGGTTTCGTGGCGCGTGATCAGAAGGACGTGCCGCCGCAGATACTGGCGACCGCATTCAAGACCGAGGTGCCGGCAGCCGGTGCCCGGTCCTATGCGGACATCGCACTCGATGGTGGCGACCATGCCTTGCTGGTCCTGAGCGCCGTCAAGTCTGGTACGGCCGCCGCTCTGACGGAGCAGGCACGGCTGAGCGCCATGAACGGCATCTCACGCCAGGACGGCTCCCAGGAGTTCGCAGCCTATCTCGCTTACCTCCGCCAGCAAGGCAAGGTGGAGGTTAATACCAAGAACCTGGATAGCTCAGACCAGTGATCTAGTCGGATATCAGAAGATAAAAAGGCCCGCATGAAGCGGGCCTTTCTGTTTCTGTCTGAGGAGGCTCTTAGCTTTGACCCAGGTTCATGGCCACGTGGCTGTACCCGGCATCCACGTACAGGATCTCGCCGGTGATACCGGCCGCCAGATCCGAGCAGAGGAAGGCGGCGGCGTTGCCCACGTCTTCCGTGGTCACGTTCTTGCGAAGTGGCGTCTGGCCTTCCACGTGCTTCAGGATGTCGCGGAAACCGGCGATGCCGGCCGCCGCCAGAGTCTTGATGGGGCCGGCGGAGATGCCGTTGACGCGTGTACCCTCAGGACCGAGAGAGTAGGCCAGGAAGCGCACGTTGGCTTCCAGGCTGGCCTTGGCTGGGCCCATGACGTTGTAGTTGGGTAGGGCGCGTACCGCACCGAGATAGCTTAAGGTCAGGATCGAGCCGTTACGGCCCTGCATCATGGGTCGGGAGGCCTTGGCGAGGGCTGCCAGGCTGTAGGCGCTGATGTCGTGGGCGATGCGGAAACCCTCGCGGGTCACGGAGTCGATGTAGCTGCCGGCCAGCTGCTCGCGGGGAGCGAAGCCCACCGAGTGCACCACCACGTCCAGGTGGCTCCAGTGTTTCTTGAGGCCGGCGAAGGCGTCGTCGATCTCCTGGTCGCTGGCCACGTCCATGGGGAAGACCAGCTCCGAGCCGAATTCCCGGGCCATCTCGATGACGCGTTCTTTCAGCCGCTCACCCTGGTAAGTGAAAGCCAGTTCAGCGCCTTCGCGCTTGAAGGCCTCAGCGATGCCGTGGGCGATGGAGCGGTCACTGGCGAGGCCGACGATGAGGGCGCGTTTACCGGCGAGAAAACCCATGGTCTGGCTCCCTGTTATGCGTTAGCGCAGATTATACGGCCTTAGCCGCTGGAATCCTCGTCCAGGTCATGGTGGCCGCGCCAGATCACCAACCGGTCACCCTTGTGCAGTACGTGCTTGGCGGTGAGTTTGTTCCAGTGCTGGATGGAGCTCACGGTCACGTGGTAGTGCTGGGCGATTATCCAAAGGTTCTCGCCGTCCTTGACCTTGTGCACGATGCGCCCTCCCGGCAGGTGCATGTCGCTCATGCCGGCTACCCGTTGCGCGGCATGCAGGCTGGCATCCGCCAGGGTCTCCCGCGCCACCGGCACCAGTAGCACTTGGTTGACGTGCAGCGTATTGCTGCGCAGACCGTTCAGTTCCTTCAGCACCGGCACCGTGGTGTGGTACTTGGAGGCGATACCACCCACCGTATCGTGACGACTGACGGTGTGGCTCGCCCATTGCACCCGGTCGTGAGCAGGCAGCGCCGCCAGCCCCTCGGTGAAGGTGTCCTTGGCATCCAGGGGCACGAACAGGAGATAGGGGCCCTGCGGGTCGGTAGCCCAGCGGTTGTAACCGGGGTTGAGCAGGTACATCTGCTCCGTGGTCATGCCGGCGAGTTTGGCGGCGGTGGCGAGATCGATCTGGCCGCCGGTATCAACCTGGGCGAGATAAGGCGTGTTCGGGATGGTAGTGAGGTCCACGCCCATGTGGTTCGGATCCGCCACCAGCTTGCAGATGGCGATGAGCCTCGGCACGTAGGCGCGGGTCTCGGCAGGCAGGTCCAGGTGCCAGAAGTCCGTGGGCCGGCCGTGGCGCCGGTTCACGGCGATCGCATGCTCCACTGTGCCAGGACCGGAGTTGTAGGCCGCGAGGGCCAGCAGCCAGTCTCCATCGAACTCGTCATGCAAGGCGTATAGATAATCGAGGGCGGCCTTGGTGGAGGCACCCACATCGCGGCGACCGTCGTACCACCAGTTCTGCTTGAGTTCATAGATGTGCCCGGTGGCGGGTACGAACTGCCACAGACCCGAGGCGCGGCCGTAGGAATAGGCGAAGGGATCGAAGGCGCTCTCCACCACCGGCAAGAGCGCGATGTCCATGGGCATCTTGTGCGCTTCTACTTGTTGCGCGATGTAATAGAGATAGGGGCGGGCGCGGCCGGCTACCCGATTCAGGTATTCGCCGTGGGCGGCGAACCAGTCGAGTTCGCCCTGCACGCGCACGTCGTCTATCGCGAGTCCGTCGCTCTGCAAGGTGAAGCGCTGTGCCAGGTAATGCCAGAGGTCGTCGTTCTGGGTCTCGGCGGGCAGCAGGGTCACATCGCTCCACTGCACGTCGGGGCCGGCATCGCTGCCGCTCACCAGGTTCAGGTCCGGTATCGGCGTCGCGGCATCAGGACCGAGGGAAGCGGTGACA
>DASYCJ010000006.1:0-20465 GCA_036500225.1 Gammaproteobacteria bacterium | reverse complement strand
GGGGATGAAGTTCTGCCCCAGGTTGTGGCTGAAGGTGAAGATGTTGGCGCCGTCCAGGAAGAAGGCACGGGTCTCGGGGATGGTCTGGGCGTAGGGCGAGGCGCTCACGTTCAGGCTGTTGGCCTGGGACTCGGAGAAGTCCGTGTGATACGTGAATAGTCCTGCCAGCTCCGGCGTGAGGTTGTACTTCAAGTCGAAGCCCGTGTAGCTCTCGGTGTCGTGCTTCTGATCGTTGTATTCGGTGACGCCGTAGGGATCGAACTCGAAACCCGTGCCCTGGTCCAGGCCCTGAACGCCGGTGAGAGTGCCTTCCCGCTGCAGGTTGGTGGGGGTCGCGTCCAGGCTGATGCCGGACCACACCAGGGTCAGCAGGTCACGTGGCACGTAGCGGCTCACGTTGAATCCCCACACCGGGGTCTTGTTGTTGAACTGCAGGCTCTGGGTGTTGATGCGGATCTCGGCGGTCCAGCCCTTATCGGTGCGCTGCACCGCCGCATCCCAGTAGCCATTCCAGCTGAAGTCCACCGTCGGCGTGTTGCTGTTGCTGTTGTTGTAGCCGGGAGAGATCAAGCCATCCGCCTTCGCGCCGCCGGCGTTCACCTGGAACACGTAGGCGAGCTTGTGCTGGCCGAAGCTGTCCACCACGATCATCACGCTGTCGTCGCTGGACTGGTCGCCATCCCGTTGCAGGGTGTGGATGGCGGTGCGCGCGGGATTGGGATCGGTACAGTTGATGCCGAAGTAGAGGTAGGTACCGCCGCGCAACACCTTCACGGTGGTGAGATAAGGCGTGGGCGCGCCGGGATGGGGGTTCTGCTGGGTCAGGGTGATGGCCGGCGCGTCTCGCCACTCGGGCTCATCCAGCGCGCCATCGAGGGTGACGACGTCAGTCGCGGTGCCTGCCTCGACCACCGGGCCTGCTTGAGGCGCCGCAGTGGGAGCGACGGCAGGATTGGTAGCGCTGCCGCCTGCTAGCGCGAGACCGGGCAGTGCGAAGAGGCCGGCGAGTAGCCAGGGCAAGCTTGGATTTTTCAATCGCGTCGACTTCCGTTTCGATGCGCCATTATGGCAGGCCCGCACAGTCCACTCACCTATACTGGATGACGCAACCTTAGGAGACATGCGTGAAGACCCCCATCCTGCTCATGGCTGTCCTATCGTGTTTCACATTTGCTGCCTACGGGGCCGACACGCCCAGCCCAAAGGAGGGCGATTTCACCGTGCCGGAATTCCACTTCCATTCCGGCGAGACCCTGGACGGGCTGCGCCTGCACTACACCACCTACGGTACCCCGGCGCGGGATGCCGCCGGCCACGTGACCAACGCGGTGCTCATCATGCACGGCACCGGCGGTTCCGGGCAGCAGTTCGTATCAGACAAGTTCGCGGGGGTTTTGTTCGGTCCCGGGCAGCTCCTGGATGCAACCCGCTACTACATAATCCTTCCGGACGATATCGGTCACGGCAAGTCCAGCAAGCCCAGCGACGGCCTGCGCATGAAGTTTCCCCACTACGATTACGAGGACATGGTCTCGGCGGAGCATCTACTGCTTACCGACGGGCTCAAGGTAGATCATCTGCGCCTAGTGATGGGCACCTCCATGGGCTGCATGCACAGCTGGATGTGGATGGAAGCCTATCCGGACTTCATGGATGCCGGCATGCCGCTTGCCTGCCTCACGGTGCAGATCGCGGGCCGTAACCGCATGTGGCGCAAGATGGCCATGGATGACATCACAACCGATCCGGAATGGCACGGCGGCGGATACACGCAGCAGCCTCATGGTCTGGTGGATGCGTTGGGGATCCTGTTCCTGGTGGGCACCGCGCCTCTGCAGTTGCAACACGACTATCCGACCCGCGAGGCGGCGGATGCGGACGTGGTTGCCTGGTTCAAGCAGCGTCTGCCGAAGTACGACGCGGACGATCTTCTGTACCAACTCGACTCGTCGCGGGACTATGACCCTTCAGCCAAGCTCGGCAGCATCATCGTACCAGTGATGCACGTGAACTCAGCGGACGACATGATCAATCCGCCGGAGCTCGGCATCGCGGAGCAGGAGATCAAGAAAGTGAAGCACGGCAAGTTCGTGCTGCTACCCATCACGTCGGAGACCCGCGGGCACGGCACCCACACCCTGCCCGCCATCTGGAAGGGCTATCTCTCGGAACTCCTGCAGGAGAGTGCGCACTGAAGGCGCACGTTCCCGCTCAGCGGGCAGGAGTGGGCGGGATGCTGGGATTGACGGAGTTGAGGAAGGTCTGGAAGTCCCGCGGCATGCCGTCCATCAGGGCCCAGGTGGTGCCCTTGCGGTAGAGCAGGAGCGGCGTGCCCTGGCTGCCGGATTCGGCCATCTGGGCCGCATGCGCGTTCATCGCGGTGGTGATGGCCGGCGGGATCTTGTCCAGGGGCGCGACGCCGCCTTCTTCCTGTTGCGTGTCGAACTTGGTCTCATCTTGGGTGAGCGCAGCCAACCGATCTGGGGCTGCCAGGATCGCGGCGCCCTTGGCCATGCTCGAGTCCTTGAGGAAGGCCAGTACCACCCAATGCACCTGCAGCTTGCCGGATTGCACGTAAGGCCGTAGCTCGGTCCAAAGCTTGTTGCAGTAGATGCAGTTGGCATCGATATAGGCGTACAGCTCCGGCGCATGCTTGTCGCCTTCGTCCACCAGCAAGGGATCGCTGGCGAGTTGGATCGCCAGCTTGTTCGCCGCCGGCTGTTCGATATAGGTATCGGAGTACTGCTCGGTCAGGTTGTTGCCGCCCTGATCCACCAGCGCGCCGCTGAGCAGATATCTACCGCCCGGTGTGCTGTAGAGGACGATGGTATGACCCTGGATCTGCACCACCCAGCCGGTGAGGCCGTCCGGCGCCGGGAAGCTCTTGCCGACCACCGCGCCCCTGGATTGCAAGGAGGTAAGCGCCGGCGGCAGTACCGCGAACGCAGGGGCCGAGATGCATAGCAGGCAGAGAGTGGCGATGAGGGCGCGCAGAGGCTGCATGAGGGGAATTCCGCTGTGTGACACGACGATTGTGCGGGGCGGGCGCACGGGGCGCAAGGCTTCGTCGGTCGCTTGACACATCCTCGCGGCCGGTGAAAGACTCGCAGACGCTCCGCTCGCGGTCCGCGTGGGGTATCGGGGATGTCTTGGGTGTCGTACCGTCATACGCTGTTGGCTCTGGCCTTCTGTGCCACGGCGGCGCATGCCTCGGATATGACCCTGGATCGGGCCATCGATCTGGCTCTCACCCAGAACAGAGACCTGCAACGGGCCGAGACCCTGCTGGATGACAGCACCGCCGATGTGGAAGCCGCCTCAGCCCAGTTCGATTTCCATATCCAACCCTTGCTCTCGATACAGCGTATCGGTGACGAGCAGCTAAAGAACTACGGCCTCGCTGTCTCCAAGGAATTCGAGATGGGCACCACCATCAACGCCAGCGCCACCCGCGGTGATACGGTGCTGCCGGATGGGGTGGTGATGGTGCAGCCGGCGGTGAGCGTGTCGATCACCCAGCCCTTGTTCCGCAACCTGGGCGCTGCCCGTAACACCGTGCATGAGCACGACGCCGAGAGCCTGGCCACCACAGCGCGACGCCGGTACGAGGAGATGCGCCAGCAGCTCGTGACTACAGTGGTGGATCGCTACACCGAACTGTTCCGTTTGCAGCAGCAGATCAAGGTGGATGAGCTGGACGTGCAACACTCCACCGAACTGATGCGTCTCACGAGCGCCTACGAGTTGGTCGGCCGTTCCAAGCATCTCGACACGCTGCGCGCTGCGTTCCAGCGTGACCAGGCGGAGGGCCTGCTCTCGGCGGACCACCAGCGGCTGGTGACCGCGCAAGCGGATTTCGCCGACCTGTTGGGCTTCCCGACCACCTCCGCATTCATCGCCCAACCTACCGGCTGGGCGGACTTCAGCAGCCTCGACCTGGACGCCGCAACCCAGACTGCGCTGCAGAACCGCCTGGACTACGCGCAAGCCCTCCAGGACTATGTCGATTCGGGCCGCGAGCTTGCGGCGGCGGATAACGGCCTGCTGCCGGACATCGGCGTGACCGTGGGTTATCAGCGCTACGACCAGTCGCCGCTCCCCGGCAGCAGCGTGCCGGCGGGCGGCGGCGTGTTCCTTGGGCTCACCGGAAACTCGGTACTGCAGGATCCAGAAGCCAAGGCCGCCGCACGCAAGGGCCGCACCGACCGGGAAGCGGCTCGCCAGAATGTGGGCATCGTGCAGGCTGCTATCTCCCGCGACGTCGCCGAGGGCGTGACTGGCTACCAGCAGGCCCGCACCGAGAACGACATCGCGGCCCGGGCTTCGGCCGGCGCCGATGCGCGTCTGAGACTCGCCCGCGAGTTATTCCATATGGGCCGCGCTGACAGTTTCGCCGTCGCGGATGCGGAACAGGCCTACGTGCAATCCCAGGCCACCCTACTCAATGCCAATGCCGAGGTGACCCGGGCTTCTTACCGTCTCTCCCAGGTACTGGGCACGCTCCTGGCGCCACCCGATGATCTGAAGCCACCTGCCCGGGGGACACGCTGATGCGCCGCCTACGACTGTGGTTGCCGGCCTTCATCCTCGCGGGTGCGGCCGGGATCTATCTCGCGCATCTGGATCACGGCCAGGCCGCCCTGGAACATCCGGCAGCGGATGCGCCCGCGGCCCTCAGTCAGTCCAGCGCACGGCTACTGGATGTGACCGAAGGGCCCATGTCCGTATGGAGCGAATATACCGGCCACGTGGAAGCACGGGAGGTGGTCGAGCTCGCTTCGCGGGTAGGCGGCAGCGCCACCATCGTGTACCTCGCGCCCGAGGGGAGCATGGTGAAGCCGGGTGACGTGCTGGCGCGCTTCGACACCACCGATGCCGAGCGTGCGTTGGTGAAACTGAACCAGGATTACGACACCGCCAAGTCCGAGATGGAGAGCCTGGAGAAGGCCGAGTTGCCCATCGAGCGCAGCGACCTGCAGTTGCAGGTGGACGAGCAGGTGAACAAGGTCAAGCTGGAGGATAAGTTCATCGCCGACTCGGAGGACCTGGTGAAGCAGGGCCTGATGTCGGAGGAGGAGCTGGGCCAGGAACGTACCGAGGCGGACAAGGAACACCGGGAACTCGACAGCCTCAAGGCCAAGCTGGATCTCACCACCCGCTATCTGCAACCCCTGAAGGTGCAGCAAGCCCGCACCAAGTTGCTGGCAGCGCAGCAGGCACTGGCCTTGGGCAAGCGCCAGCTGCAGAACGCCACCATCAGCGCGCCGGAGGCGGGCGTGCTGGAGTTCCGCCCCGTACCCATCGGCGGCGAGTACCGAGTGGTCCGGGTCGGTGACAGCGTGTTCCAAAACCAGGCGTTCATGTACCTGCCGGACACCCGCAGCCTGGTGGTGCATTGCGAAGTCCCTGAGGCCGAGTTCGACCACGTGCCGGGCGGTGCCCAGGCCGTGGTGCGGCCGCTGGCGCGGCCCGACATCCAGTTCCAAGGCAGCGTGCAGAGCGTCGGCAGTGTGGCCCGCGGCGTACCGGACCAGCCGGCTTGGCAGCGTTACTTCCAGACCCTCATCGCCATGCACGAAGGCGAGGGCGTATTGAAACCTGGTATGACCGTGAACGTGCAGGTCCTGTCCTACCACACCGAGTCCGCGGTGCTCTTGCCCCGCGAGACGCTGCGCTGGGAAGCGGGTGAACCTTACGTGATGATGAAGGGTGCTTTCGGCACGCACCGGCGCGCGGTGCGCGTCGGCCATTCGGACCTGAACGACTACGAAGTCCTGGATGGTCTCAAGCCCGGCGACAGCGTCCTCACTCCATGAACGCAGCGCCTCTGCTCGAGTTCCGCGCCGTGGAGAAGCGCTACTCCACCGCGGCCGGTGAGGTGGCAGCCCTCTCGGGCGTGGATTTCAGCATCCAAGCGGGCGAGTTCGTCACGGTCACCGGTCCCTCGGGCTCCGGCAAGAGCACGCTCCTGAACCTCGCGACGCTCTTGGACCGGCCGAGTGCCGGCTCTCTGCGCTTCGAGGGCACCGACGTCGGCGCTCTGCACGAGTCCGGTCGCAGCAAACTGCGCAAACATTCCATCGGCATGGTGTTCCAGAGCTACCACCTGTTGCCGGAGCGCACGGTGCTGGACAACGTGCTGTTCCGCTTCCGCTACATGGATACTCCGCCTAGGGAAGCCCGCGCTGCCGCAGAGCAGGCCTTGGGACTCACGGGACTGAAGCATATGGCGGACCGTACTGCACGCTTCCTCTCCGGTGGCGAGATGCAGCGGGTGGCCATCGCCCGCGCCGTGGCGGTGCCCCCGCGCTTGCTGGCAGCGGATGAACCCACAGGCAACTTGGACGCGGAGTCCGCTGCCCAGGTGATGGAGTGTCTGCGGGCGCTGAACCAGGTCGGCACCGCAGTCTTGCTCGTCACCCACAACGAAGCCCTCATAAGTCACGGCCGCCGGCATCTGGCTTTCCGTCACGGACGTATGCTGCATGATCGCGCCCTGGGATAAGGCCTTGTGGCGCGACGTGCTTGCGGGGCTGAAGCTCAGACCCGGACGTACTCTATTGGCGGCCGGCGCCATCGCTCTCGGCGCCTGTGCCCTCACGGTGTTGTTGGCGGCAGTCGCTGGGCTGCAGGCTCACACGCTTGCTATCACCCGCGTGCTCGGCAGCCATACCTTCGCGGTGCTGGGTGCCGCACCGGGCGGCGTGGCGCGGGAGCGCCTGCAGCTCGGCGATGTCGGGCTACTGTCGGCGAACCTGCAGGGTGCGCGTGTGAGTGCGGTGCGCCGCGATTCCGTGGCCGTGCCTGGTCATGAACTGACCCTGGACATGCTTTCCACCGATGAGAACCTGGCCGCAGTGCGCGGTTGGCAGTTGGTGGATGGCCGCTTCCTGGACGCAGGTGACCTGGCCTATGCAGAGCGCAACCTGGTGGCGACCCAAGCCCTGGCGCGCCAGTGGGGCTGGCATGTGGGACAAGTGGTGGACGTGCGGGACGTGCCGTTCAAGGTGGTCGGCATCGTGGACACGCCTGCTGCCGCTCTCGAAGCTACGGCTTTGGCGCCGGACATCGTGGTGCGGGACTTGAGCGCCTTCGTGCCTGAGAGCGTGGCGCCGGATTGGGTGGGAGGCAACGATAAGGTGGCGCCCTGGGGCGTGGATGCCATCTATGTGCGTGCCGGTGACGACGAGGCCCTGAGCAAGGCGCAGCACACTGCGGCCGAGCTGCTCACTCCGGCAGATGGTGGCGTGAGTCACTTGTCTTGGGTCACGCCCTCGACCCTGGCTGCCGGACTCGACCAGTTGCGGCATCTGGTGGCGGCGGTGGCAGGAGGCGTGAGCTTTTTGTCCTTGATCCTCGGCGCCATCACTCTCATCAGCCTGATGCTTGCCAATGTGCAGGATCGGGTGGCGGAGATCGGTCTGCGGCGCAGTTTCGGTGCCGAACCCTCCGACGTGGCGCTCTTGTTCGTGGCGGAATCCCTGGGGCTCACCCTCGCAGCGGCGCTCGCGGGGGCGCTGCTGGCCGTCGTCATATTGCAACTTGGTCCCAGGCTGCCCTTGCCAGTGCAATTGGACAGCTGGGTGTTCCTGGGACCGCTCTTGATGGGCGCGACCTTAGGGATAGTGGCCGCCTGGTGGCCTGCGCGGATGGCGGCCCGGATCGAGCCCGCCCAGGCCCTGCGCCAGACATGAGTGCTTCGGGGCCGGGCCGATTGATTTCGGCTAAGGATTGTTCCAAGGTAGTTCCGTCGGTGCCGCTCACCATTAAGAGAGGGTATCGGTACGCAGGTCTCGGGCAAGGGGTGAGAAGATGTCCGACGTAACCGCTTCTCGGATCTTCACGCGTTTCGACGACAAGCGGGCGTTGTATATGCCCGTGGAACCCGTGTTCGCCGGCGGCATGATCGGTAGCTACATGTTCGAGCGACAGAAGCTCGACGCTGCCGGCCAGACCCAGAGCCACGTCTTCGACGAGCATGTGTTCATGCTGCCTTTGGGCGCAGATGCGGTGCGCTTCCAGAGCTGTGTCAACGGCCGGAAGGTACAGGGCCTGATCGAGCCCAAGCGCTTCCGTTTCCTCGCCGCCGGCGACTCCCTGTCCACCGCCTGGGACGCGCCGCTGGAGGGCATCTTCGTCACTCTGCATCCGGATCTCCTGCAGCGCGCGCTCGGCGAGGAACTGGCCGGCCCATCCTTGCAACTCGTCTCCAACATCATGCCCCACGAGGATGAGGTGTTGATGCACCTGACTCTCGCCATGCAATCCCATCTCATGGCGGGACGTCGTGCCGGCCGGCTGTTCGAGCAGTCGCTGCTCACTGCCATGGCCGGACACCTGCTCAGTGCCTACAGCCAAGGCAAGCGCGTCAGCGGACGAAGTGCCGCGTTACCTCGTTGGAAGCGTCTGCGGGTGGAGGAGTACGTGCGGCAGAACTGCAGCCGCGACCTGGATCTCGCAGAGATCGCGACAGCGGTCGGACTGCATCCGCATCACTTGAGCCGCGCCTTCCGCGCCTCTACCGGACAAGGTCTCTGGCAGTTCGTACTGGAATGCCGGGTGCGCGAGGCGGTGCGCCTCATGAACCGCAGTCGCGCACTGCCGCTCTCGCATGTGGCCAGCGCCTGTGGCTTCGAGAGTTATTCGCAGTTCGTCGCTGCCTTCCGCAAGTTCTTGGGTCAACTCCCCAGCGAATATCGGCGCAGCCGCGATAACTGAATCCTGCGCATCCAAGTCCGAATTCCAAAGTCCAGCGCAAGAAACCCAAACCGCTTTTGCGTCGTCTCCCCTATGCTTCCGTCTAGGAAGACCGCGGGGCGGGGCGCTCACAGGCTTCGGAATCGGTGACCGAGGGGCCAGGAGCGGGGGCCGCAGCGGCAAACGGATCCTGAGAGCATGATCACTATACGGGGAGGTTCAAGCGATGAATCCGGCAACCAGACCTTCAGCTCAGCTGCGCACGCTGTGGATACGCCTGGCTCACGTGCTCAGTGGCCTGTCACTCGGTCTCATTATGGGCGTGGTCTGGCTGCCTGCAGTCAGCGCCGATGATCTGCCACCGCCCTATACGATCGTCGTCGACCGGATGACCGCACCCGTGGACAGCGGCAGCGGCGTCGAGTTCCACGCCGGCCAGGCCGTGCAATACCGGGTGCGTGCTTACGACAAGGCTGGCAAGCTGACCAGCTGCAATCCAGCCGCCAACAACCAGCCGCAGGTATTGACCCACAACCCAGCCACCGGCACGGTGGTGCAGCAGTCCTGGGGCAGCACCAACGCCGACGGTTCCAGCGCCGTGAACGTGATCATGGGCAAGACTGCGGGCGCCGGTTTCCTCGAAGTCTCCTGCGGCAGCGCCGTGAAGAAAGTGCTGCTCAGCAACGACGGTGAACCCATGCCAGCCGGACAGAATCCCGGCAACCCGAATCCCAATGGTTCGCCGTCTCTCCTGGCGCCGGGTCAGGCCCAGAACGGGGCAGCGTCCGAAGGCCTCGCAGGCGCGCCACCCGCTGACCAGCAGAACCCGGCACCGGATGCGGACGCCGATTCAGGCGGCCATGCGCTGCTGATCGCCGGCATCGTGGCCGCGGCCGTGGTGGGGGCGGTCGCCATCGCCGCCGTCGCTTCCAGCTCCAGTTCCAGCGGAGGGAGTACCTGCTCCGGCGGCAGCCATCAGTGCTCGCCGCCCAACTCCACCATCTGCTGCCCGGACGGCACCACCATCTACTGCACCAATAACAATACGTGCACCAACCAGACCCTGAATAACTTCGGGGACGTCTGCGGCAACGGCAACAATTCCTCTGCCGACGGCTGCTGAATTCGTTACATAATTCCACTTACACGGCCGGGTTCAGCCCGGCCGTGTCATTTATGTATGCTGCGCGCTTACTTGGCGAGTCCACCATGCAAATTGTGAAGCTCAGGAAGTCGCAGGCAGGCAGCAGCGCCTGCAATCACACTGCCCAGGCCCGGGAAGTCAGTTATCCCAGACGCGAATGCCCCGAGTGCGTGGCCATGAACGATACCTGGGTACACCTGCGCATCTGCATGGTCTGCGGTCACGTGGGCTGCTGCGACAACTCCAAGAACAAGCACGCCCGCGCCCACTACGTGAAGACCGGTCATCCCATCATCATGAGTATCCAACCTGGCGAAGACTGGGCATGGTGCTACATCGAAGATACTTACCTGCAATAGGGTTTCCTCGCTGCCCCAGCCCGTGGTTATCCCCGACTACCGGCGCCGCATCATCTACCGCGAATACCCTTAAGCCCGCCGGTCCCGGCGCATCCATGGTTTTTAACCGAACGGTCAAAAAAGCGTCACCGTCTCTTTACATGCGGCTGACATCCTGACGCTCATATAAGGAGCATCGGGAGGCACCATGGCCGCGAATCCGGAGACCCTGTATCAGGCCCTGCAAGAAGCTGGCGCTGCCGGTATCGGTCAGCCGGACCTGCACGTGGGTTTGGCCCGCGACGAGGAAGACCTGCGTGCCGCCCAACGACTGCGTTACCGGGTGTTCGCCGAGGAGATGCAGGCTCGCTTGCACGGCGACGAAGCGGGCCTCGATACCGACCCCTTCGACCAGTATTGCCGGCACCTCATCGTGCGCGATCGGCGCAACGATGCAGTGGTGGCCTGCATGCGCGTACTCCTGGACGAGGATGCACGGCGCGCCGGTTCCTTCTACTCCGAGACCGAGTTCGAACTGGGCGCGCTCATCAGCGCCCCGGGCCGGGTCATGGAGATCGGCCGGGTCTGCGTACACCCGGACTACCGCGGCGGCATGGTGGTGTCCATGCTCTGGGCCGGACTCGCGCGCTTCTTCCAAGTCACAGACTTCAACCGCATCATCGGCTGCGCCAGCATCCCCATGCTGGGCGATGGCGCCAATGCCATGGCGGCCTTCGCCACGTTGGCGGAGCGCTACATGGCACCCCAGGAGTTCCGGGTCGTCCCGAGATTGCCGTTGCCCCTGCGGGACGGTCCAGTGCCCGAAGCACGCATTCCATCGCTGTTGCTCGCCTACATGCGTCTGGGCGCCAAGATCTGCGGCGAACCCTGCTGGGATCCAGACTTCAACACCGCCGACGTGGTGGTGGTACTGGACCCGGCGCAGCTGCGCCAGCGTTACGCGCGTCGCTTCCTGAAAGTAGCGGCCTGACGTCCATGTACCGCGAACTGAGGCGTCTCCTGCGTGCGAGCCTCCTGACCGTGCACGTGCTGCTCGGTGTATCCCTGGCCCTGGGTGTGTTGTTGCTGCCCTTCGGCGCCATGCGCCGGCGCGTGCCGGCCATCTCGGCTTGGTGGTTGAGCCGTGGCATCGCGGTGCTCGGCGTGCGGGTGTTGGTCCGGGGCCGGCCCCATCATGCACCGGTGCTGATGCTCGCCAACCACATCTCCTGGCTGGATATCCTGGTACTCGCCACCCAGTCCGATTCCGGTTACGTGGCCAAAGCCGAGGTGGCCGAGTGGCCTCTCCTGGGCTGGCTCGCCCGGGTGGGTGGCACCGAGTTCATCCGCCGCGGCTCCCATCCTGATCTGGCCCGGGTGCTGGGACAAATGGCATGGCGGCTCAAGGCCGGCCAGCGCATCACCGTGTTCGCGGAGGGCACCAGCGGGGGCAAGGTACTGCCGGGCCGTTTCCGCCCGCGACTGATCAAGGCTGCCGTGACTGCCAAAGTGCCGGTGCAACCGGTCGCCATCTACTACGGCTCGCACCCGGAGCGGATCGCCTTCGTGGGTGAAGACAGTTTCATCCAGAACCTCTGGGCATTGATGGGCGCTGAGCCCGTGCTGGCGGAAGTCACCTTCATGCCGGTGCTCGGCACCGTCTCAGGCGATTGCCGCTTGTTGGCAGATGAATCCTGGCGAGCAGTCACCCACGCACTGACCCGTCTCGAGCTGTTTGAACGGGAATCGCGGCAGGCACAGGGCCTGACCGCAGGGGATGCGGAGTTGATCCGCATCTAGGGGATAAACAGAAAAGAAACGCCTCACACTGGAGGGGTGTCATGGAACCGCAGGACTTAAGCACTCATATATCCCACGCCTTCAACGAAGACCTGAGTCGCATACGCACCCTGACCCTCGAGATGGGGCATATGGTGGAACTGCAGATCGGTGCCGCCGTGAAAGCGCTGGTGGCGGGCGATGTGCGCCTGGCCCACCAGGTCGAGGTGGAAGACTATCGGGTGGACCACCTGGAAGTGGCCATCGACAACGAATGCAGCCAGGTGATCGTGCGGCGCCAGCCCACCGCCATGGACCTGCGCTACGTGCTGGCGGTCATCAAGATCACCTCGGACCTGGAACGCATCGGCGACGAGGCGGAGAAGGTGGCGCGGATGGCTGCTAACCTGACCGAGATGGACCGGCCGCGGGACAACTATGCGCAGCTCGGCAGCTTAGGGTCAGACGTGGCGGACATGGTGCGAGATTCCATCACCGCCTTCGAGACCTACAACGTGCGCCTGGCCCGGGACGTGCTGCGCCGCGACGAGGCGGTGGACAAGCAGTACGAGACCATCAACGCCCACTGCATGGAAGCTATGAGCAGCGACCCCCGGGACATACGCCGCATGCTGTATGTGCTGTGGCTGACCCGGGCCCTGGAGCGAGTGGGGGACCATGCCAAGAACGTGAGTGAGCAGGTCTTCTACTTCGTGGACGGCATGGACGTCCGTCACATCTCGCCGACGCCCGCCCCCGCTTGAACCTAGATTCGGACGCTATCCCGCTGGACGACGGGATGGCGTACAGTCTTGGCATGAAGAAGAAACGCCAGGCCCCCCATGTATTGGCGGCGGTAGACCTCGGCTCCAACAGCTTCCACCTGCTCGTGGCCCAGGTCGCCGGCCGGCGCATCGAAGTCCTGGACAACATGCGCGAGATGCTGCGCTTCGGTTCGGGCCTCGACGCCCGCGGCCACATCAGCCGCAAGGCCGAGGCCCGTGCGCTCGCCTGCCTGAAGCGCTTCGGCGATCGGCTCTCCAACTACAACCCTGAGTTCGTGCGAGCCGTGGGCACCAACACCCTGCGCCGGGCCCGTGGCAGCCAGGATTTCCTGGCGGAAGGCGGTCGCATGCTCGGCCACCCGCTGGAGGTCATCAGCGGCATCGAGGAAGCGCGTCTCATCTATCGCGGCGTCTGTGCCTATATGCCGCCCAGCCGGGAACACCGACTGGTGGTGGACATCGGCGGCGGCAGCACCGAACTCATCGTCGGGCGCGGCAACGAACCCAAGCTGATGGAAAGCCTGGCAGTGGGTTCGGTTGCGCTGACAGACCAATATTTTCTCCGCGCCGGTGTCACCCACAAGAGTTATCAGGCGGCGCTCCTGGCGGCCCGCCGGCGTCTCGAACCTGTGGAGGCGGCACTGCGCCGGGCCGGTTGGCGTCGGGCGCTCGGATCTTCCGGGACCATCCGCGCTGTCGGCAGCGTGCTGGAAGAACTGGGCTGGACCCGCGGTGACATCACCCACGGCGACCTGGTGCGCCTTGCGGAACTCTTGATGCAGCGGCGCCATCATCGTCGTTATGAACTGCCGGGACTCAAGGCCGAGCGCGCGCCGGTGTTCGCCGGCGGCGTGGCGGTGCTCCAGGCGGTGTTCGAAGCCCTCGATATCGAGAGCATGGAAGTGGCGCCGGGGGCATTGCGTGAAGGCGTGCTGCTGGACCTCGTCGGCCGTCTCAAGGACAAGGACGTACGTGCCGAGACCATCGATTCCCTGGTCACCCGCTATGGCGTGGACCGTGAGCAGGCGGAGCGGGTGGCGGAGACCGCCTTGAAGCTCGCCCGCGGTGCAGCCCGTTGGGATCTGGGAGAGGGCGGCAAGCGCGCCCTGACTTGGGCGGCGCTCTTGCACGAATGCGGTCGCGCCGTGGCACGCAGCGGTTATCACAAGCACGGCGCCTACGTGCTGGCCAACGCCGACATGGCGGGTTTCGCCCGCAACGAACAGCATCTATTGGCGGTGTTGGTGCGCAGCCATCGCGGCCGCGTAGACCGGGACCTGTTCCACGCCTTCTCCTGGGAGGAGCAGGTGCGGGCCCGCCAGCTCACGGCCCTGTTGCGCCTGGCCTATGCACTGCACCGCGGCCACGAGGCGGAAGTGCCGCGCTTCTCTTTCAAGGCGCGAGGCACCGAGCTGCGCCTGAGCTTCCCGAGAGGCTGGCTCAAGCACCGACCCTTGCTGGATGCGGATCTGGACGAAGAAGCGAAGAACCTGCGAGATCTGGGCTTCGGCTTGAAGGTCTCTTAAGGATCATCTGTAATCTAGGTCAAAGCCGGGAGTCATCTTTCTCGCTTATTTTCCGGCGTATTGATCCAAGAGCTCCAACTGGGCGTTGTGAGCCTTCTTGCCTTTGGCCGAGTGCCGCCGATAACGACCATCCGTATGCAGTTGCCAGGCGCCGGTGTTGTCCTTGAGATAGCGCTTGAGGTCGACGAGCATCCGGTCCCGCAGCTTCTTCTGGGTGATGGGGAAACACACTTCCACGCGGCGGAAGAAGTTGCGCTCCATCCAGTCGGCGCTGGCGCAGTAGACCTCGCGCTTGCCGTTGTTGTGGAAGCAATAGACCCGGGTGTGTTCCAGGAAACGGCCCAGGATGGAGCGCACCCGGATGTTCTCGGAGATACCGGGGATACCAGGGCGCAGGCAGCAGACGCCGCGGATGATGAGGTCGATCTTCACTCCCGACATCCCGGCCCGATACAGGGCCTGGATCACGCCGGGTTCTGTCAGGGCATTAAGCTTGGCGATGATGCGGGCCGGTTTGCCGGCCTGGGCATGCTTGCGCTCCCGGTCGATCATCTCGATCACATCGGTGTGTAGCGTGAACGGCGACTGCTTGAGTTTGTCGAGCTTATGCAGCTTGCCCAAGCTCGTCAGCTGCAGGAAGATCCGGTTCACGTCCTCGCCCATATCCTCGTCAGCGCTGAATAGGCTGTAGTCCGTGTAGATGCGCGAGGTGCGCGGGTGATAGTTGCCTGTCCCCAAATGCACGTAGCGGCGCAGTTCCTTGCTCTCGCGGCGCACCACCAGGATCATCTTGGCATGGGTCTTGTAGCCTACGATGCCGTACACCACGTGGGCGCCAGCCTCCTGCAGGCGATTGGCGAGCGCGATGTTATCCGCCTCGTCGAAGCGCGCGCGCAGCTCGATCACTACTGTCACTTCCTTGCCGGCATGGGCCGCCGCCAGCAGGGCATCCACGATGGGCGAGTCCGGCCCGGTACGGTACAGGGTCTGTTTGATGGCCAGTACCTTGGGATCTGCTGCTGCCAGCCTGAGCATGTCCAGCACCGGCATGAAGGATTCGTAGGGGTGGCTCAACAGTACGTCCTTCTCCTTCAGCACTTCCCAGAAATCCTTGCCGCTGGAGAGCGCCTTGGGTATGCCGGGCACGAAGGGGGGGTACTTGAGTTCCGGCCGGTCCACCATGTCGTACACCATGTCGAGGCGGCTCAAGTTAACCGGGCCATCCACGGTGAAGAGGTCTTCCGGCGCGAGCTCGAATTCCGAGAGCAGGAAGGCCGAGGTCTCCTCGGGGCATTCCGCCGAGACTTCCAGGCGCACCGCGTCGCCGTAGCGGCGTGAGGCCAGCTCGCCCTGCACGGCTCGCAGCATGTCGTCGATGTCTTCTTCGTCCACGTACAGGTCGCTGTTGCGGGTGACGCGGAACTGGTAACAGCCCGCCACTTTCATGCCTGGGAACAGCTCCTCCACGTGGGCGTGGATCACCGAAGACAACAGGGTGAAGACATAGCCATCCTTGCTGTCGCCGGGGATCTGGATGACCCGCGGCAGGGAACGGGGCGCCTGCACCACCGCCATGCCGCTGTTTCGGCCGAAGGCGTCCTTGCCCTCCAGGGAGACGATGAAGTTGAGGCTCTTGTTCAGGATGCGCGGGAAGGGATGGGAGGGGTCGAGTCCCATGGGCGAGAGCACCGGCAGCACCTCGTGCTCGAAGTACGTGCGGACCCAGTCCTCCTGCATCTCGTTCCATTCGCCGCGCTTCAGCACCCGGATGCTGGAACTCTCCAGGGCCGGCATCATGAGTTCGTTGAGAGTGCGGTACTGGTCCTTGACCAGCTCACGGACTTCATCGGCGATGGTGCGCAGGGCTTCCGAGTCAGGGAGGTCGTCCGGCCCCACAGGCGCGGAACGCAGCTCCAGGCGCTGCTTCAGACCCGCCAGGCGGATCTCATAGAACTCGTCCAGGTTGGTGCAGGAGATGCACAGGAACCGCAGCCGCTCGAGCAACGGCAAGGCCGGGTCCTGGGCGAGGTCCAGCACCCTCCGGTTGAACGCCAGTTGGCTCAACTCGCGGTTGATGTACAGCCCGGGCTGGTTGAGATCGACACTATCCACGGTCACCTGCGTTTATCCGGTGCTGCCCCGCGTACCTATATACGGATGCAGCTTGACAAGCATATGACACCGGCGGTTTTCGGATGCAATCCAGCAACAGCGAGGCTGCGACCCCGCGCCCGGCGCGGGCTGGCACGACCCCTGCCTGTGGTTTTTTGATGTCATATCGCATTCGTCATTCCGTCACAAACCTGTAATAGGCGATACGTAACCTTGCCGCCAATCCGGCCCCAGTTGGTCGGCAGATTTCCGACTTTGAGCCTGTTTATCAATCATAGGGAGACTCTTGTCATGCGTAAGCTCAACCTGATCAGCCTGGCGGTGGCAGCCGCCTTGGTGGCCCCCATGGCCGCCCATGCCGACGCCGGCGATACCACCATCGGCGGCGTGGTCTATGCCGACTTCACCAGCATCAACACCCAGAACCAGGGCACCGACGTGGACCCGAACGGCATCGGCACCGATGTCACTCGCGCCTACCTGGTCGTGACCCACCAGTTCGACGACATCTGGTCCGCTAACCTGACCACGGACTTCAACTTCGCGAGCTTCAAGGCGGCTTCCACCTCCACCGTGACGACTGGCGGCACCCCCGGCGAGACCGTGACCACCACCACCAGCGTGACCACCCCGCAGAACCAGATCTTCATCAAGAAAGCCTATGTGCAGGGCAAGTTCGATGACCTGGCGATCTTCCGCATCGGCTCCGCCGACATGCCCTGGATCCCCTACGCTGAGAACGTGTACGGCAACCGCTTCGTGGAAAAGACCCTCATCGACCGAGAAGGCTTCGGCAACTCGGCTGACTGGGGTCTGAACCTGAACGGCGCCAACAGCATGATCAACTACTCGATCTCGGCTGTGAACGGCGGCGGTTATAAGAACCCGACCCGCAGCAAGACTGTGGACTTCGAAGGCCGCCTGGGCGTGACCCCGATCGACGGTCTGACCGTGGCTGTCGGCTTCTACACCGGCGACCTCGGCCAGGACACGGAGGCCAACGAGGCCAAGTTCGCCGCCACCACTCCGGTGACGTCGAAGAACACCGCCACCCGTACCAACCTCCTCGCGGACTGGAAGGGTGCTGGCCTGAACGTGGGCGTGGAGTACTTCACTGCGAAGAACTTCGGTTCCAGCTTCATCTTCAACAACACCACGGACAGCGAAGACGGCTACTCGGTGTACGGTTCCTATGACTTCCCGGACACCGCCTTCGGCATCTACGCCCGTTATGACAGCGTGAAGCCCAAGAAGGACACCGAGAGCAGCCTGAAGGATACCTACTACAACGGTGGCGTCGAGTGGCATGCCAACAAGAACATCACTTGGGCGTTCGGCTTCAAGAGCGATGAGCTGAAGGACGACAGCGTGTCCCCGGCTTCGCCTGACTTGAAGACCCAGGAAGTCGGCGTCTGGCTGCAGGCCAAGTACTGATCAGACTTCAGTAAACGTCTCCTAGAGTTGGGGGCAGACCGGAAGGTCTGCCCCTTTTTTATGCCTAGTAGCCAAGGTCAATTTCGGGCAGCGCCAAAGAAAAACCCGCAGATTGCTGCGGGTTTTAAGGTGTGTGGGAGGGGGGGTGGTCAGGCAGCTTTCTTCGGCTTGGAGCCGCGAGGTGTGGTGCCCTGAGGGTGGTCTCCGGAGACATGGCGGTTTTGCTGGCGGCGGCGACGGCGCCCAGAGGCGAGCCGCTCCAGGCGGCTCTCGATGAAGGAGGAGGGGTCGCTATGGATAAGCTTCATTGGATCAGTTCCTTTGAGACGGGCGTGGCTTGGAAGACGAGAGGCATTCTGACGGCGTTTTCTTGCGCCCATGTGAAGGTGTCATGAAGTTCTGGGGTATCCAGCCGCGGCCAAGGCTCTGATTTGCGCCAGGAGTTACGATGTCACGACAATGTAATATTTCAGTCACAGTGTCGTAACGGCCTGAGCCTAGATTTAGCGCCCAATCCCGATGGGGGTGTGGGCCATGAGGCACATCGGGCCATGAACCCGTCTATTCCTTTTCCAAGGAGCCAAGCTATGTCATCCATGTTCATAAAGAAGGCGGCCCTGGCTGCCGGCATCATGATCGCGACCATCGGTGTCGCATCCGCGGCCGACCAGCAGCAGCAGCTGACCGGCGCCGGCAGCACGGCCATCTACCCCGTGTTGTCCGCTTGGTCGGACCAGTACCACAAGGACACCGGCATCGCGCTGAACTATCAGTCCATCGGTTCTGGCGGCGGCATCCAGCAGATTGAGAACAAGACTGTCAATTTTGGAGCCACCGACAAGCCCCTGACCCCGGATGTCCTGACGCAGCAGAACCTGGTGCAGTTCCCGGCCATCATCATCGGCATCACCCCGGTGGTGAATATCCCGGGCGTGGCCCCCGGCCAGATGGTGCTGAACGGCCAGGTGTTGGCTGACATCTTCCTGGGCAAGATCAACAACTGGAGCGACAAGGCCATCGCGGCCCTGAACCCGGGCCTCACCCTGCCGGACTCCACGATCGCCGTGGTGCATCGCGCTGATGGCTCGGGCACGACCTTCACCTTCACCAATTACCTGTCCAAGGTCTCCGATGACTGGAAGACCAAGGTCGGCTCCGATACCGCCGTCTCCTGGCCCACCGGTCTGGGTGGCAAGGGCAACGCGGGCGTGGCCAGCTTCGTGAACCAGGTCAAGGGCTCCATCGGCTACGTCGAGTACGCCTATGCCCTGCAGAACAACATGACCTACACCAAGATGGTCAATCATGATGGCAAGACCGTGTCCCCGGAGATCAAGACCTTCCAGGCGGCCTCGGCCAACGCGGACTTCAGCAAGGTGGATGGCTTCTACCTGATCCTGACCGACCAGCCAGGTGCCGAGAGCTGGCCGATCTCGGGCGCCACCTGGGTGCTGATGCGCACTGATGGCGACAAGGCTCAGAACGCAGCGGTGACCAAGTTCTTCACTTGGGCTCTGACCAAGGGCCAGGATCAAGCTACGAAGTTGCAGTACGTGCCGCTGACTCAGAAGACCTATGACCTCATCGCGGCCTATTGGAAGTCCAAGCTCGGCATCGACACCAAGAGCCACCAGAACTTCCATTGATCTGAGGGATTAAGGACTGAGGCCCCACGGATGGGGTCGAGCCGGCGGCGGGTGGGCGATTGAGCCCCCCGCCGCTGCTTTTTTAGCCACATGGCTCGAAACTTGGTCTGAGGGCGGTCCCAGAGCGGGGGTCTTGGAGTTCCAGTCCGGACCCCGATGACCAAGAATTGGCCTGCCCTATGCTTTAGATCGGGTAGGTATCAGATACGACATACTTTGCGGATTTGCGGGGTCGAATATGACAAGCGGCCCCCACCCCTGGAACCCGCGCCGTTCCTGGGCTGGAAGTTGACACGCATCAGTCACTTATCGCAAAATTGCCGGCTTCGCCTGTGGAGGGGTACTCAAGCGGCCAACGAGGGCAGACTGTAAATCTGCTGGCTTTACGCCTACGAAGGTTCGAATCCTTCCCCCTCCACCAGACAGTGCGGCACGAGACCACCGGGAGCCTCCTTCATAAGAGATGTCCGGCGTGCCGGGACTCGACGCCTAAAGCGGGTGTAGTTCAATGGTAGAACCTCAGCCTTCCAAGCTGATGGTGTGGGTTCGATTCCCATCACCCGCTCCAGATGCTTGCTGGATGTTGAGTGAGAAAAGTGAGTGAGAGAGCCCGACTGCTTATCGCCCATGTAGCTCAGTCGGTAGAGCACGTCCTTGGTAAGGACGAGGTCACCGGTTCGATTCCGGTCATGGGCTCCAGGTAGCCCGCCTCTATATATAGAGGCAGGGCAGTGTTGAGACGACAACAGGCATAAAAACGGAGTAGTACCGTGTCCAAGGCAAAATTCGAGCGCACCAAACCGCACGTGAACGTCGGCACCATTGGCCACGTGGACCATGGCAAGACGACGCTGACTGCGGCTTTGACCGTGGTGCAGGCCAAGAAGTTTGGCGGTGAGGCGAAGGCCTACGACCAGATCGACAACGCTCCTGAAGAGAAGGCGCGCGGCATCACGATCGCGACCTCCCACGTGGAGTACGAGTCGGACAAGCGCCACTACGCG
>DASYCJ010000005.1:0-6649 GCA_036500225.1 Gammaproteobacteria bacterium | reverse complement strand
GATTTGAGGGGAGCTGCTCCTAGTACGAGAGGACCGGAGTGGACGTATCTCTGGTGTACCGGTTGTCACGCCAGTGGCATTGCCGGGTAGCTATATACGGACGGGATAACCGCTGAAAGCATCTAAGCGGGAAGCCCACCCTAAGATTAGATCTCCCTGGACTCTTGAAGTCCCTAAAGGCCCGTCGAAGACTACGACGTTGATAGGCTGGGTGTGTACGCACAGTAATGTGTTTAGCTAACCAGTACTAATTGGCCGTGCGGCTTGACCATATAACCTCAAATGGTTTGTATGGCTTTTAAGATTGATTCTGCGTCTCTATGAGAGACTGACATACTTAAGCGACAACAACTTTCCTCACTGCGTGCGCCTCGAGCGCGCGCAACAGTGAAACCGGTTTGCCTGGCGACCATAGCGAGTGGGAACCACCCGATCCCATCCCGAACTCGGAAGTTAAACTGCTCAGCGCCGATGCTAGTTTGCGGTCTCCGCATGCGAAAGTAGGACATCGCCAGGCTCTAAATGCGAAACCCCCTGATGTGAAAACATCAGGGGGTTTTTCTTTGCCTGTCTTTTTGCGCATGTCTTATTTTTGTATGCGGACGCAGGCTGAGGCGTCGCGAAGGCCAGGGCAGGGATGCCTTGCCCGCGCTTATTAAGGACCAGAGATACGAGCCAGGGACGGCCGTGTGGGCTGAGCCCCTTTTACGATATGTCTACATACAGGTGTTTCCCCAGCACCCTGCCAGTATCGCCATTGCCAAGTGCCGGGATTCTCCGGATTAGCGTGACGCTCCCATAAGCCTAGGCTCGTAGCACGTCCATCCAAGGAGGGCGTCGTCATGGGCTCCCCGCGTTTCCTCACCTTCACGGGCATGAGGGGCGCTAATCCTGCATCCCTGTCCCGCCTCATCCTGCTGCCGCTCCTGCTCATCTTGAGCTCACCCGCATGGGCGGAAGGCCCGAGCGCGACCATCACAGCACCCGCGGACGATGCCTCCCTCTCGGGGGTGGTGACCCTCAGCGCCATTGCGGTGGACCAGACCGCCCAGGTCACCGGCCTGCAGTTCCTGTTGGATGGCGATCCCATAGGCCCGCTCCTGACCCAGGCACCCTATCAATTCCAATGGGATACGGGCGTGATCCCCAACGGGCAGCATTCTCTCGCGGTCCAGCTCACGGACAGCTTCGACAACACTGTGCTGTCCACTGTCGAGTCCATAACGGTGGCGAACCTGTTGCCGGCCATCACCTTCATCTCTCCGAGCCCGTATGTGGAGGGCACGGTCACCGTCGCCGTGAAGGTCACCGATAGCGCCGCCCCCGTCAACCAAGTGAAGATCGGGTCAGAGTCGGCAGAACTCTATTTCTTTGAAGCCCAGCCGGTCTCCCTGGCCCCGATCCAGTATCCCTACCAGGTGCAATGGAACACTCTCGAACTACCCAACGATCAATACGAATGGATCGTCACCGCCACGGACGCCGCGGGTAACGAGGCTACTGCCGCTCCCGACAGCATCATCATCCAAAACTTCCCAGCGCTGGATCAGCCCACCGTTGCGATCACGTCTCCGGACAATGGCCAGGACGTCTCCGGGTCCGTGGTATTGACTGCTAAGCCGAAGGACGGCGGCACTCCCATAAGGAGCGTGCAATACAGGCTCGATGGCATCGATCTGGGCGGGCTCGTGACGCAGCCGCCATATAGGCTGAGATGGGACAGCACCACCGTGCCAGACGGGCTCCATGCCATCGTCGCCTTCGCCACCAACGATTTAGGCGGCTACGGTGAATCCAAACTGGCAGAGGTATACGTGGTGAACCACTCTCCGCCGACCGTCACCATACTCGCGCCGATCGACGGCGCCACAGTCTCGGGCGATGTCGAGGTCGCTGCCATGGTCACGGACACCGACGGGACTAAGGCCAAAGTGGCATACATGTTGAACGGCTCTCCCATGGGTCGGCCGGCGACGCGGCCGCCTTACGTCCTCAGGTGGAATACCCACGGGGTCCCGAACGGAGCGGTCACTCTCACGGCCGTCGCTACGGATGATGCAGGGGAGAGCGCGACCTCGGGGCCCGTGACGGTCACGGTCTCGAACAAGTCCTGCAAGACGCGGAAAGGCGTTACGGGCCCTTGCGTCCGGCCTTGCACTATCAGAGGGAGGCCCTGCCTCTCCGGCGCTCCCATCCCGGTAACGGCGAGACCACTCGCGCCGCATTGATGGCGACGATGGGCTAGCCTCGTAGATCGAGGGCGTCGTCTATTTCCCGGCAGCCTGGTATTCGGTCTTCAGCATCTGTTCCTTCTCGCTGAAAAAGAACCCCAGCAGGCCATAGCGGCTACCCCGGGTCACGGGTGTGACCTCGTGCAGCAGGGAGCAGGAGAAGATAACTGCGGAGCCGCGCTCCGGCACATACAGGTCTGGCCCGAACTCCGGGAAACGCAGCTCACCGCCGTCATAGGCGCCGGTGTTGAGGTTCAAGGTCATGGCGAAGCGCCGGTGCTGGGTATCGCGGCTCTCGTTGTCCCGGTGCGCGTTGAAGTAACCCGCGCCGGCGTCGTAGCGGATGAGCTTGAACACCTCGTGCTGACTAACCTGGAAGTTGAAGCAGCGCTGGATCTCCGGCAAAACCCGCCGTACCAGAGCATCCCGCACGCGTTCCAGCCAGGGGCCGCTCTCCAGATACACATCCCGGCGCATCTTCACGCTCGGGTCCGGTTTCCAGAGGGCCTTGTCGCCTTCCATATAAGCGGTGCCGGAAGGCGTGCCGCCGGTCTCTTCGAAGTGAGCGATGAGCCCATCGCAGAAGGCGGCATCGAAGACACGCGGGATGAAGAGCACCGGCGCCTGCCGCTGGAAGGTGCGCGCCACCGGCACCGGCCGGTCTGCATAAGCATGAGCCACTCGATGCGCGAACTCGCCCGCATCGCCGCTGCGTCCCATGCGTTCTACGATGCGCAGGTTGTCGTCCAGGGTGAGAGCGATCACCGCGGTGGGAGGTGCGCCTACCAAGTGCTGGGTGAGAGGGCCGTCATCCGCCAAGAGCAGCACGTTTCCGCCCAGGTCTTTGCCGAACGCCAGGAGCTCAGCCGGCGTCCCCTGTACCAATGCCACGCGGCTCACCTCGCCCCAGAGCTGATCGGGGCGGGCGAGGGCCGCGAGATCGGCGCGGGTCGCCGCATCGGTGGCGCGTCCGCAGACGAACAGCACCACCGGCTGGCCGTGGTGCACGTCATAGAAGAAGCGAGGTTTGCCTGAGGCATCCGGCCGGCTGAAATCCGGTATCCGGTCCCCGGGCAGGAGGCCCGTCATGGGTCGAAGCTCCTGAAAATCCTTGGAAATTCCCGCTTACTTTATCATCCCGCTAAACATAAGCACGCCGCCGGCCGCGAGCCCGATGGAGTAATATTCGCGGCATCCCACTTTAAGGCCCCTCATGGCTGCGACGCCAGAAAAGCAGAGCGCTTCCGCCGTGCTGATGATCCGGCCGGCGAACTTCGGCGCCAACCCGGAGACCTCGGCCTCTAATGCCTTCCAGAAGGATTCAGGCACAGGTGCCGAGATCCAGGCCCGTGCCCTGGCGGAGTTCGATGCCCTGGCCGCCGCCCTGCAGGCTGCCGGCGTGGTGGTGGAAGTGTTCGAGGATCGCAGCGAACCCGTCACCCCCGACGCAGTATTCCCCAATAACTGGGTGAGCTTCCACGCCGATGGCAGCGCCTGGCTCTATCCCATGCTGGCTCTAAACCGCCGCTGGGAACGCCGCCCCGATATCCTCGAGACCCTCAAAGCCGAGCGCGGCTATACGTTGGGTGACGTGAACGATCTTTCCTATTCCGAACTGGACGGCCGCTATCTCGAAGGCACCGGCAGCCTGGTGCTGGACCGGGTCAACCGCATCGCCTATGCAGGTCTCTCACCTCGCACCGATGCGCGCTTACTCCAAGAGTGGGCCGAGCGCGCCGGATATGAAGTGGTGCGTTTCCATGCCCGGGATACCAAGGGCCGCCCCATCTATCACACCAACGTCATGCTCTGTGTCGGCACGAGCTTCGCCTCAGGCTGCTTCGACTGCATCGCCGACAAGGTCGAGCGAGAGCGGGTCATGCAGCGGCTTCTGGATACCGGGCACGAAGTGGTGGGCATCAGCCCTTACCAGATGGAGTCCTTCGCTGGGAACATCCTGGAGTTGACAGGCCGTTACGGAGGTACCGTCATCGCCATGTCGGCTCGTGCCGAGCGGGCGCTCAATCCCACCCAGCGGGCGGTGCTGGAGAAGCACGGTCAGATAGTCGCTTCGCCTATAGAGACCATCGAAGATTGTGCCGGTGGTTCTGTTAGATGCATGCTGGCTGAGATCCATTTACCGAGGAACGCCTAATGAGCGACAAGAGCCTCCAAGAGATATACGCCCCCCACAACGCCTGCTTCGGCTGCGGCCCGGCCAACGAGAAAGGCTTGCACGTACGCAGCTTTCCCAAGGGCGATGAAGTGGTGGCGGAATGGCACGCTGAGAGATACCACGAGGCCTTCCCCGGGGTGCTCAACGGCGGCATCATCGGCTCGCTCCTGGATTGCCACTGCAATTGGGCCGCCGCTTGGCACCTCATGAACAAGGCCGGTGCCAGCTCGCCGCCCTGCACCGTGACCGCGGATTACGCCATCGTCCTGAAACGCCCCACGCCTACGGATGGCACCATCACCCTCAAGGCCCGCATCGTCTCCTCCACGGAGGACCGGGCCGTGGTGGAAGGGGAGCTCTGGGCTGGCGGCAAGCTCTGCGACACCTGCAAAGGTATGTTTGTCGCTGTGAAAGAGGGCCATCCGGCCTATCATCGTTGGTGATGATCCCGAGGGAGTAGCTGATGACCTTGCGGAGTAGATTGCCACGCGGCCGTGTCTGGCTGCTCGGGCTGTTCCTGCTTTTGATCCTGGCGGATTTCTTCATCGCCGGCGGTTTCGATTCCGTGGAGCATCCTTTGCAAGACGCCTTGGTGCGTCACTATTCCGCAGAGCGCGCGCCGGACCCGGGTGTCGTTGTAGTGGACGTGGACGAGAAGAGCCTCGCCGCCGCGCAGCATGACCTCAGCGTTGGCTGGCCTTGGCCCCGCTCCTTATATGCGCAGGTACTCGAAGGCCTACTGAAACAGCAGCCCAAAGCGGTCGTCTTCGACATCTACTTCGTGGACCCTGACAACGTCCGTCCCGAGAATGACCAGTACCTCATCCAGGTAGCCGCCCCCAGCGAGAAGGTGTTTTTCCCGGCGCTGCGTAACGAAGGGCAGGGCACCGATGACAGTAAGGGCCCGCCCCTGTCAGCGTTCCCTCCGCAGCTGGGTTTCGTCGCCGCCCGCGGCGCGGACCCCAATGCCCACGTCTCCATGGTCTTCCCGCTGCCAGCGCTCGCCATGACCGGCCGCATCGGCGTCATCAACTTCCTGCAGGATTCCGACAAGACCGGCCGTCGTTACTACACCTATATGGATGCCTACGGATGGCACCTGCCTTCGCTGCCCGCCAAGGTCGCGGACTATCTGCACTATCCTTTGCCGGACAGCGCCTCCTTCGTGCTCAACTGGCACGGCGGCACTGGCGTGCCCCACGTGCCTTTCTATGATCTCTACACGGACCTGCAGCGCCAGAAACCCACGCGCCCGGCCGATGAGTTCAAAGACAAGATCGTCATCATCGGCAGCGATGCCCCCGGCCTGGGGGACGTGCATCCCACGCCGTTGACCGCCGTTTACCCGGGCGTGGATACCCTCGCCACCGCCATCTCCAACCTCAAGGATGGGGACTGGCAGCGCCGCGCTCCCGCCTGGAGCGGCGCGCTCTTGTCCCTCGCCTTGGTGCTGGGACTCGCACTCATGTTCGCCCGTGGCCAGGGCCCATTCCGCACCGGCATCACCCTCATCGTCGCCACGTTCCTGGTCGGGGCCCTCGGTCTCGGGCTGTTGCATGCCCGCTGGTTGATGCCCATCACCCAGCCGCTGCTCTTCGCCTGGGCTTTCTTCTTCAGCATGGCCTTGGCGGAATACCTCACGGAGCGCCGCGCGCGCCAGACTGCCATCGGCATGTTCGGCCGCTTCCTGGATCCGCGCGTGGTGGATGACCTGGTCAAGAACCAGCGCAACCTCCTGGATGAAGGCGCCAAGAGCCGCGAAGTCACGCTCCTGTTCTCGGACATCCGCGGCTTCACCACCCTGTCCGAGAGCCGCACGCCCGAACAGGTGGTGCAGATCCTCAACCGTTATTTCTCCAAGCAGGTGGAAGTGGTGTTCCGCCACCACGGCACCGTGGACAAGTTCATCGGCGACTGCATCATGGCCTTCTGGGGCGCGCCCCTGGCGGACCCGGACCAGGCCAAGCACGCCGTGGCCGCCGCCCTCGAGATGGCGCAAGTCCTGCTGGAATTCCGCAAGGACTTGGGCCCCGATCTCGCGGAGATCTTCGATGTGGGCATCGGCATCCACACCGGCCAAGCGGTGGTGGGTTTCATGGGCTCCGAGAACAAGCTGGATTACACCGCCATCGGCGACACCGTGAACCTGGCCTCCCGCATCGAAGGCCAGACCAAGGGCATCGCCCGGGTGCTGGTCTCCGCCGCCACCCGCGAGCGCTGCGGGGATGCCTTTGACTTTGTG
>DASYCJ010000004.1:0-42767 GCA_036500225.1 Gammaproteobacteria bacterium | reverse complement strand
ACCACCACTCCCACGTCCACGCCGTTCACGTCCCGATGGATGCGCTCGAAGTCACCCACACCGAAGAACAGCAGGTACGAGGACATCTTGGGCGACTGCTGGAAGGTGACCTTGGCGAGATTGCCGCCGAGCTTCTCGGTCTTGGCGATGGGCATGTTGGACAGGGCCATCTCATCCGCCGGTACCGTGGCGGTCAGGGTGAAGGTGGACTTGACGCCCGGTTCGTCCCAGCTCGGCACGAAGCGGCGGGCATCGGAGTTCTCGAACTGGGTGAACAGGGCGCGCTTCTTGCCGGAGACCCCGTCGTAATCCAGAGCGAACAAGCCGGAGGCGTGTTGGTAGATCTTGCCGGCATAGTCGATGCTCAACACATGGTGGCCCGCACTGACGGCGGTCTTGAAGCTCAGGGTGGCCGTCTCCTGCTTGCTGTCGAAGGTCACCGTGGGCGCATCGCTCATGCCGGAGAGGCTAACCTTGGTAAAGCTGAGGTCCGCGGCGTTGAGCTGGATCTGTCTGGTCGCCTGCTTCACGTCGAGGTCGATCTGCACCGAACCCGTGAAGCTCATGTGCGCGGCATCAGGCACCACTGCCAGGGTGTAATGGATGGGCACCACGTCCGTTGGCAATACCACCCGCTGGGTGGACTCAGCGGCGATGGCGCCGACGGAGACAGTGGCCAGGAACAAGGCTGAGACGAGTGCGCTGGTATCCATGGATGCCCTCTATATATGTATTGCCGGGAGTTTGGCCGCCCGGGCGGTGATTGTTATAGCAGGCTTGGGCGCCCGGTCGGTAGCTTCGACTCTGCGCAGAGGGGAGGGTTCCCGGTTCGTCTGCCGGTCTATAGTATCTGTCGAGTGATGCGATGGGACGCGACCGGGTGGTGGGGATACCGCTGCGGTCTCTAAGGGGTAAACACAGGGAGGTGCAGCATGCCTATCAACCAGTTTCATAACCTGGTGTTCGAGGGAGGTGGAGTCAAGGGCATCGCCTACGCCGGTGCCATCCAGGTGCTGGAGCAGCAGGGGATCTTGCCCAACATCACCCGCGTGGCCGGCACTTCCGCCGGCGCCATCACCGCGACACTCCTGGCCCTGGGAGCCGGCAGCAAGGACATCGCCAGCATCGTAGGTGGTACCGACTTCCGTGAGTTCATGGATTCGAGCCTCCTGCCCACCAGCAACATCTGGCGGCTGGTGAACGACTACGGCTGGTACAAGGGCGACGCTTTCGCCGCCTGGATACAGGCCATCATCAAGCAGCGCACCGGCGATGCGGACACCACCTTCGCGCAACTGCGTGCCTTCAAGGCCAAGGGTGGCGCCTTCCGCGATCTCTATATGGTGGGCACGGATCTCAGCAAGCAGCAGGCGCTGACTTTCTCCGGCGACGATTCGCCGGACGTGCCCATCTGGTACGCCACCCGCACCTCCATGAGCATCCCGTTCTTCTTCCAGGCCATCATGGCCCAGGGCAGCGTGCGGGTGGATGGGGGCGTGAGCTGGAACTATCCCATCGACATGTTCGACGACAAGCGTTTCCTGGAAAACGTGAAGAAGGGTGCGAAGCCAGATTATCCGACGCTCTACGACGGCGACCAGGTGTTCAACAAGGAGACCTTAGGCTTCCGGGTGGACACGGCGGACGAGATCGCCGCGGAGAAACAGACCTGGAAGTCGCCGCCGGACAAGGTCGAGAACGTGGAGGATTACATCAAGGCCCTGGTGGGCTTCATGCTGGATACTGCCAATAAGACCCACCTCCACGACAACGACTGGCACCGCACGGTGTTTATCGATGCGGCGGGTATCGGCGCCACGGACTTCGGACTCACGCCGGCACAGATCAAGACCCTCATCGCCAACGGCGTGCAGGGTGCCACCGATTATCTGAAGTGGTTCACCAATCCCAAAGCCAAAGTGAAGCCATTGAACAAGTAGAAAGAAAACGGCGGCCGTTTGGCCGCCGTCTTGGTTTCGACTTGATCTTACCGCGTCACCAGATGACGCACCTGTCCTTATTCACCATCGGGCTGTCATCCGGCACGTTCCAGGTCTTCTGGAACTGCGGCATGTTGGCGAGGGTACCGTTCACGCGATATATCGCCGGCGGATGCGGATCCACGGTGACCAACTGCTGCTGACGCTCCGGACGGACGCTCTCCGCCCACACGTGAGCCGCGCCGAGGAAGAACTGCTGGTCAGGCGTGTAGCCGTCCAGCTTCTTCGCCACCTTGTAGTACTTGGAGGCATGGTAGGCGCGCCAGGCGAGGGTCAGGCCGCCCAGGTCGGCGGTGGCTTCACCCGTCACCAGATGACCCTGCACGTGAGCGCCGCCCGGGATGGTGTACTGCGAGAAATGATCCGAGATGCAGTCCGTGGCCTTCTGGAACTTGGCGAAGTCCTCGTCGGTCCACCAGCCTGGCTTGGCCATGCGGTTTCCCCTGCCGTCGAATTGGGCGCCCTGGTCGTCAAAGCCATGGGTGATCTCATGGCCCATGACGAAGCCTAAGGAACCGAAGTTCACTGCCGGGGTGGCCTTGGGGTCGAAGAACGGAGGTTGCAGGATGCCCGCCGGGAAGTTGATGTTGTTGCGCTGTGAGGAGTAGTAGGCGTTCACCGTCGGAGGCGTCATGCCCCACTCGGTGAGGTCCACCGGCTTGCCGATCTTGTTCAGCTCGCGCTTCTGCAGGAAGGCGCTGGCGGCCATCACGTTGCCGACATAGGAGCTGCGGGTCACGGTGAGGCTGGAGTAATCACGCCACTTGTCCGGGTAGCCGATGCGTTCCTCGATCATCTTTAGCTTTTCCTGGGCCGCCGTGCGGGTAGCAGGTGACATCCAGGCGAGGGTGCTCAAGTCATCATGCAGTGCGCCACGGATGGCGTGCAGGATAGCCAACACCTGCTTCTTGGAGGAAGGCGGGAAGGCCTTGGCCACATAGAGCTTGCCCATGGCGAAGCCGATGAGCTGGTCCTCCGTCGCGAGCACGCGCTTCCAGCGCGGCTCGAGCTCGGTGGCGCCGCTCAGCATCGAGTTCATCTTGAAGTCCTCGTCCACGAAAGCCTTCGAGAGGTAGGGCGCGGAGTCGTCCACCAGATGCCAGCGCAGATAGGTCTGCCAGTCAGCGATGCTGACCTGGGTGAGCTGGCCGTCGAGAGCCTTGAAGAAATCCGGCTGACCCACGTTGATGCTGGCGAGTTCCGGGTGGCCCACGTCGGAGAAATAACGGTCCCAGGCGAAGTCCGGGGTGAGAGTCTTCAGACCCGCGAGGTCGGTGATGTGATAGGAGTTGTCCGGGTTGCGGCGTTCGACGCGGGTCATGGAGGCTGCGGCCAGTGCGGTCTCGATCTTCATGACTGTGGCGGATTCCGCCGCGGCCTTGTCCGCCGGATCGCCCAGCAACTGGAACATCGCTGTCATATGCGCCGTGTAGGCGTCGCGGATCTTCTGGAAATGATCCGCCTGGGCCTTGCAGGCCGTCACCGCCGCTTCAGCCGCTTGCGCGGCAGCACTGGTGGCGGACACGGGTGCAGTACCGCTCGCGGATGCAGGGGCCACGCACTTGTCGGCAGTCTTCACGTAGTAGTCGCGGTCCGGAAGGCCGAGACCGCCCTGGTAGGCGGCGCCAATGACCTTGCTACTATCATGCAGGTCCTGGCTCTCGCCGAAACGGAACATCACTCCCACACCCATCATGTGCAGGTGCGCCACTTCATCCTCCAGCCCATGGGCGTCCTTGATGCCTGCGATGCGCGCCAGTTCGTCATCCAGCGGCTTCGCACCGGCGGCTTCGATGGCTTTCTCGTCCATGCCGGCGGCGTAGAAGTCCGCCACCTTCTGCGTATCGCTACCTTGCTTGGCTTTCTTGTCCTTGGCGGCGCTTTCCACCACCTGCTTCAGCACGTCCTGGTTGTGGTCGTAGAGGATGTCGAAGCTGCCCCAGGATGAATGGTCCCCGGGGATTGGGTTGGCTTTCAGCCAGTCGCCGTTGGCGTAGTGGAAGAAATCCTGGGCAGGGTCGACGCTCTTGTCGATCCAGTCGGCGTGCAGGCCGTCGTCTTTCGGGGCCTGGGCGGTAGCGAGGACGCTGAGCGGGACCGCGCAGGCGGCTGCCAGCAATAGGGACTTCAAGGCGCGCATGGGTGCTTCCTTATATAGAGCGGGGGACCCCGATAGTGCAGACCGGCGGAACCTAATAGCTGTTCCCGTGGTCTGCACCTAAGTCTAGGCCGTAATACGGCCACATTGGCTGGACCCCGGATTAGGGGTAAAGTTCCGGGCCTTGCTCGGGGGCGTGTCCCAAAGCCCGATCTGTCTTCCCAACTATATATAGAACGAGGAAATCGGCCATGTTGAAGAACCTGACATTGAGCTTCCTGGGGGCGGCCGCGCTGGTTGCGGCTTCCACCTCCGGCTTCGCCGACGGTACCGCTGCCGGCAGCACGGCAGCCGCCCCGGCCGCCTCCACGGCTCCGGCTCCGGTGGCGCCCTTCACCAAGGACAATCCCTTCGCCAAGCCGAGCAAGCTGTTCATGCAGGCGCCGCCCTTCGACAAGATCAAGGACAGCGACTACCAGCCGGCCATCGAGGAAGGCATCAAGGAACAGCGCGTCGAAGTGGACGCCATCGCCAATAACCCGGACAAGCCCACATTTGAGAACACCATCGCCGCCCTGGAGAAGAGCGGCCAGCTGCTGAACCGCGTGGGCTTGGTGTTCAGCGCTGTGACCGGCGCCAACACCGACGATGCCCTGCAACAGGTGCAGGACACGGAAGCCCCCAAGCTGCAGGCAGCCCAGGACTACATCACCCTGAACTCCAAGCTCTTCGCCCGCATCGAGACCCTCTATAACGAACGTACCAAACTGAAGCTGGACCAGGAATCCTCCCGTCTGCTGGAGTACTACTATCAGGAGGCCGTGCTCGCCGGCGCCAAGCTCAACGACGCCGACAAGGAGAGCCTGAAGAAGCTCAACGGCGAGCTGGCGGAGCTGTCCAACAAGTTCCAGGACCAGTTGCTGGCCGGCACGAAGGCCAGCGCCCTGGTGGTGGATGACAAGGCCTCACTCGCGGGCCTGAGCGACGCGCAGATCGCCAGCGCCGCCTCCAACGCCGATTCTCGCAAGCTCACCGGCAAGTGGGTGATCCCGCTGCAGAACACCACCCAGCAGCCGGACCTGCAGTTCCTCACGGATCGTGACACCCGCCAGAAGCTGTTCGAGGCCTCCTGGCTGCGTACCGAGCATAATGACGCGAACGATACCCGCGCTACCATCCTGCGCATCGCAGAGATCCGCGCCGAGCAGGCCAAGCTCATGGGCTATCCGGACTATGCCACCTGGAAGCTGCAGGACCAGATGGCCAAGACCCCGGCGGCCGTGGACCAGTTGCTCGGCAAGTTAGTGCCGGCGGTGACTGCCAAGGCCCGCGACGAGGCCAAGGATATCCAGGACGTGATCGACCAGGAGAAGGGCGGCTTCAAGCTCGCGCCCTATGACTGGAACTATTACGCCGAGAAGGTGCGCAAGGCCAAGTACGACCTGGACGATGCCCAGGTGCGTCCGTACTTCGAGCTGAACAAGGTGCTGAAGGACGGCGTGTTCTATGCCGCCAACCAGCTCTACGGCGTGACCTTCAAGGAGCGCCATGACCTGCCGGTGTGGCAGTCCGACGTGCGCGTGTTCGAAGTGTTCGACTCCAACAAGAAGCCCCTGGGCCTCTTCTACTGCGACTACTTCAAGCGTGACAACAAGTCCGGTGGCGCCTGGATGAGCAACTTGGTCACCCAGTCCAAGGTGCTCGGCACTAAGCCCGTGATCTACAACGTGGCCAACTTCGCCAAGCCCGAGGCCGGCAAGCCCGCGCTCCTGAGCTTCGACGACGTGACCACCATGTTCCATGAGTTCGGCCACGGCCTGCACGGCCTGTTCGCCGACCAGAAGTACCCGACCCTGTCTGGCGCCAACACGGCGCGCGACTGGGTGGAGTTCCCCTCGCAGTTCAACGAGCACTGGGCTTCGGACCCGAAGGTCTTTGCCCACTACGCGCGTAACTACCAGACCGGCGCGCCGATGCCGGCGGAACTGGTGGCCAAGATCAAGAAGGCCTCGACCTTCAACCAGGGCTATGACCTGACCGAAGTGCTGGCGGCCTCTGAGCTCGACATGAACTGGCATGAACTCGCCCCCGGCAGTGTGCCGAAGGACGTGGATCAGTTCGAGACCGACTCCTTGACCAAGGACGGCCTGCTCATGCAGGAAGTGCCGACCCGCTACCGCTCGAGCTACTTCCTGCACATCTGGAGCAACGGCTACGCGGCGGGCTATTACGCCTACACCTGGACCCGGATGCTGGCGGACGATTCCTTCTCCTGGTTCGAGAAGAATGGCGGTCTGACCCGCAAGAACGGCGACCGCTTCCGTAAGCTGATCCTGTCCCGTGGCAACACCGAGGACTACAACGTGATGTTCAAGGCCTTCAACGGCCACGCCCCGGACATCACTCCGTACCTCAAGGACCATGGCATCGATGCCAGCGGTAAGTAAATCGTATCGGAGTTAGCTAGATAGAGAGGGCCGGCGAAAGCTGGCCCTTTCTTTTTGTGGCGGATAAAAAGACGCCGCTGGGCAAACCATGCGGCGGAAGCTCGGAGTATAAAAAATCCGCCGCCGGGCGAACCCGGACGGCGGTCAAAATCGTATCAGTGGAACTGACGGCGCCAGGAGGCGGCGTTCTTGTCGGACACCAGGTCGACGCTGATCACGTAGCCTGAGGAGTCGTCGCTGCGCGAGACGCTGCGCGCTACGCCTTTGAGGCTGTAGGGACGCGCCTGGCCCTGCAGGGTGATGTCGATGTCCATGACCTCGCCGGTCGGCAGGGGCGAGCTGGAGTAGATCTGCAGACCCTGCTGGGTGAAATCCATGGCCATGGCATAGTGTTTGGAGACCATGGCTTCCTCGCCGCGGTGATCCCAGGTGCGGATGATGGCGCGCTCTTCCATTTGCAGGCTCGGGGTCTTGCGGCGGTCACGGTTCATGGACTTTTGGGCTCCTGTTCTTGCTGTGGCCATCTGACGGAGCGTAGATTGCCCGTACACGAAGTTTTCGGGCATCGGGGTGACCCGTATATACCCTTAGGGGATTCCCTGATAATTTCGCATGTCTAAGGTATTGTCTGGGCAACGTTTTCTTAAACTTCATGTCGTGGAGATTGAAAACCCATGAAATACGCTGGTGGCTGCCATTGCGGCAAGATTGCCTACGAAGTGGAGGGGGAGCCGAAGGAGGCCACCGAGTGCAACTGCTCCATCTGCCGGCGCCGGGGCCACCTCTTGTGGTTTCTGCCGGGGGAGAAGCTCAGCCTCAAGACCCCTGAAAGCGACATGTCGTACTACAGTTTCAACAAGCACCACATCAAGCACTATTTCTGCCCGAACTGCGGCTGCGCTCCTTTCGGCATGGGTGCGGGCAAGGATGGCAAGTCCATGGTGGCGGTGAACCTGCGCTGCCTGCCGGACGTGGACCTGGCCGGCATCAAGATCAACCACTTCGATGGCAAGAGTCTGTAGTGACTCCACGGAAGAAGAGACCCGCCCGCAAGCCTGCGCGCAAGGCAGCTGCCAAGAAGAGATCGGTGCGGCCGGGCTTCCGGGTCGGGGAAGCGGCGCTGCGCAAATATGCACTCGGTTTCCCGGAAGCCTACGAGGAGTTCCCGTGGGGTGAGCGGGTCATCAAGGTACGAAAGCGCATATTCGTCTTCATGCGTGGTAGCGCCGACGGACTCCAGGTGACCACCAAGCTCCCACACTCCTATGGCGCGGCCTTGCTTGCGCCATTCGCCGAGTCCACCGGTTACAACCTCGGTAAGAGCGGCTGGGTCACCGCCAGCTTCGAGGTGGGTGACCATCCTCCGTATGACATATTGCGCAGTTGGATCGAGGAGAGCTATCGGGCCATCGCGCCGAAGAAGTTCTCGGCAAAGTTAGACGAGTAGGATTAGGACTACAGATTCCCGGATTGGACGGGGCTATATTCCTTAGCACCTCCAGCCACCAAGCTGGGATACGCGGGCTCCAAGGATGGAGTCCGTGGCATATGCCACCAGGGAGGTCTCATGTATCCGCTCAAGTTCATCGTCAAGTGTGTGTTGGTCGGCGGCCTCGGCATCGCGGGCATCCTGTCCCTGTCACGGGGTTTCGGCATGCCGATCCCGTTCCTAGAGTACGGTGCGCTGGAAGCCTGGAACGTGCTGGTGGGTGCCGCACTCATGGCCATGAGCCTGTGCTTCGCTTTCTTCTGGCACGTGCAGCGCAGGCCAGTGAAGCGCGATAGGGAGAGGGATAGCGAGTGGTTGGTGGCCGTGACCACGGCACCGAAGGCACCGCGGAGCCACTGAGGACTTAAGACTCGAGCCTTTGCCGTTCCCGCAGGGGCGGGAACCACCACATCCAGAGTCCCACCACCACCAAGGTGCCGATGCCACCGACGACGGTGGCGGGCACCGCGCCCCACCATGCAGCCGTGATGCCGGATTCGAATTCCCCGAGCTGATTCGACGTGTTGATGAAGATGGCGTTCACGGCGCTGACCCGTCCGCGCATGTTGTCCGGCGTCTCGAGCTGCACCAGTGCGGCACGGATCACCATGCTCACCATGTCGAGGGCCCCCATGGCCAGGAGCGCCAGCATCGAGAGCGTGAAGGACCGGGATAGGCCGAAGACCACGGTCGCCAAGCCGAAGCCCGCCACGGACCAGAACATGATGTGACCCACGCGGCGCGTGAGAGGTTTGCGCGCGAGCCATAGGGACATGCCGAGAGCACCCACTGCCGGTGCCGCGCGCAACAGACCCAGCCCCCAAGGGCCGGTATGCAGGATGTCCCGGGCGAATACCGGCAGGAGCGCGGTGGCGCCCCCCAACAGCACGGCGAAGAGATCCAGGGAGATGGCTCCCAGCACCACGGGCCGATGGCGGATGAAAGTGATGCCGGCGAATACGGTCTTGAGAGTCGCGGGTTCGCGCTTCTGGGGCGGGCGTTCCAGTCTCAGGCGCCACATCAGGGTCGCCGCCACCAGGAACAACACAGCCGATACGCCGTACACCACGCCAGCACCCGCCACATAGATGAAGCCACCGAGGGCGGGGCCCACGATCATGGCGGTCATGCTGGCGGAGGAGCCGGCCGCCATGGCTCGCGACAGTAAGGAAGGCGGCACCATACTGGGCAGGAGCGCCTGCATGGTGGGGAACTCGAAGGCCCGGGCGCAGCCGATGACGAAGATGATGATCAGGATCGCCTGCTCATCGAACCAGTTGAGCCAACTACCGATGGCGAGGAACAAAGTGGCCGTGCTTTCCACCGCCTGGCAGATGAACACGATGCGGCGGCGTTCGAAGATGTCCGCCACGTGGCCGGCGGGCAGCGCCAGCACGAAGGACGGGATGAACTGCACCAGGCCGATGATGCCGAGATCCAAGGCCCGGTGAGTGATGTCGTAGATCTGCCAGCCCACCGCCACCGAGAGCATCTGGAAGGCGAACATGGAGTTCAGGCGCGAACTCCAGTACTCCAGGAAACCTGGGTGCCGGAACAGTGGAGCGTCGGTGTCGGGGGTGGTCATGGGCGCGCGTAGTGTAAACGGCGAAGCGGGCCGAAGACCACGCAGGCACGGAGGGGGAACTAATGGATATCCCCGGACGCGATCTGCGGCAGCACCTGTGCCGCGCCCGCATCCCACATGGGCCAGTCGTGGCCGCCTTTCACCAGGACGAAATGTCCCGGCGGCAGGAGCGGCGCCATGAGTTTGGCGGCGCTCAGCAACCGGTCATCATCGCCGCACACCAGCCACACGCGGCGGGCTTCAGTGGGATCCTTCCAACCCTCTACCACGCGCCACATCTCACGCTGGTAATTGTCGCCGTTCAAGGCAGCAGGTTTGGGGCCCGCGTCCCAGTGAGCAGGACCACCTGCGTCGGCGATCTCTTTCACCAGTGCCGGTTCTCCCATGTAGGGCGCGTAGAGGATGATGCCGGTGACGTCGTGGGGATAGCTGCGGTCATAGAGCAGGGTACCCATGCCGCCCATGGAGGCACCCGTGAGCCAGATCTCGCGATAGCCGCGCGCCCGAGACGGCGCGATGACCTCGTCGTGCAGGCGCTGCTGCACATGACCTTCGTTGTAATAGGGGAGTGTGGCGCCGGCCAGGAGCACATCCGCCTGGGGCCAGGCCTTCTGAATGGTTTCAGCCATGCCAGTCTTGGTGAGATCATCCAAGTCATCGCTCCGGCCGGGGAGCACGATGACCAGGGGGTGGGTGGCCGCCGCCTGGGCTGCCGGGATGAGCTTCACCGGGATGGGGCCGTCGGGCTTGCGCCAGTAGGCGCAGCCCGAGATCAGGAATCCCAGTACCAAGAGGCTGCCGAGCAGGCGGGGAGACAGCGGGATTGGACGGCCGGACATGGAATCTCGGTATGAGCGGAAAGGGCATTAAATTATAGGCGGGGCGGGCACTTAGCTCCGGAAACGTCGCATTGCTTACTAAGTACTTAGTACGCCGAGGTTTCAACCTTATGTCAGGTCTGCTAAATTCTGGGTCTCAGCCGGGTGCTCAAGCTTTACCCGGAACCCATTGAATCCCTTAATTAAATATCGAGTCTAGGGGTCCTGCCATGAAAAGAACACGCATCTCCGCGGTAGTGGCCTTGGCACTGGCGGCAGTCACGCTGGGCCTGGGCGCGGCACCCGCACCCAGCAAGGTGCAGACCGCAGTGACCAACCAAGAGCAGCTCGACAAGAACGCGGCGGCTTCGCAGAAGAAGATCGACGCGGTCTCGGGCAGCACCCAGGACATGCTGAATAGCTACCTCAGCGTCACGCAGCAGACCGATGAGCTGCGCGCCTATGACGACCAGCTGCAGCAGATCGTGCAGGCCCAGCAGGACCAGATCACCTCTCTCAACCAGCAGGTCTCGCTGGTGGGCGGTACCCGCGACAGCGTGCTGCCGCTGCTGTTGCAGATGACCGACAGCCTCACCCAGTTCATCAAGCTCGACCTGCCGTATAGACAGGAAGAGCGCTTGGCGCGCGTGCAGCAGATCCGCGCCGCCATCAGCAGCGCCACGGTGCCGGTGACCGACAAGTTCCAGCGCCTGGTGCAGGCTTACAACGACGAGATCGCCGCCGGCCGTACCGTGGAAGCTTTCCGCGGCGAAGTGGTGGAGAGCGGCAAGACCCTGACGGTGAACTTCCTGCGCGTGGGTCACTTGTTGCTGGCCTACCAGACCCTGGACAAGAGCGAGACCGGCTACTGGGACAAAGAGGCCCATAAGTGGCAGGTAGCGAACGACTACAAGAGCGCGGTAGCCAACGCCATCGCGGTGGCCAACAAGGAGGCGGCGCCGGATCTCATGGAACTGCCTGTACAGGCTCCGGAGGTGTCGAAATGAACATCTCTAACCACATGAAGACCATGAAGATCGCAGCCTTCGTCGCGGCCCTGACTCTGACCGGGTCAGCTTATGCGGCGCCCCAGGCCACCAGCCTCGACCAGTTGCTGGACCAGGTGAAGGCCGCTTCCCAGCAGAACGCCGGGCAGAATCAGCAGCGCGAAGCCCAGTTCCGCCAGGCGGCAGACCAGCAGGCGCAGATCCTGACGTCCGCCAAACAGGCGCTGAACCAGGAAGCCTCCAACGAGCAGCAGCTGGAAGCCAAGTTCGAAGCCAACAAGAAAGCCCTGGACGACCTGAACAACCAGATCCGCACCCGCGAAGGCGACTACAGCCAAGTGTTCGATCAGGTGCGTCAGGCTGCGGCCAACCTGAAGACCACCCTCGATTCCTCGCTGGTCTCGACCCAGTATCCGGGCCGCGGCGTGTTCCTGGCGAAACTCGCCGAGAGCTCCGACCTGCCGACGCCGGATGACCTGCACAAACTCTGGTTCCTGATGCAGCAGGAACTGACCGCGGAAGGCCAGGTAGCCAAGTTCGGCGCCACCGTCAGCCACGAAGACGGCTCGCAGGAACAGGCGAGTGTGGTGCGGGTGGGCGTGTTCACCGCGGTGAACGGCAACAACTTCCTGCGTTACGTGCCTGAGACCGGCGCCCTGGTGCAGCCGGATCGTCAGCCCGACAGCCATTGGCGCAATCTCGCTGGCAGCCTCTCCTCCGCGTCCAGTGGTG
Source organism: Gammaproteobacteria bacterium (assembly GCA_036500225.1). Lineage (GTDB taxonomy): Bacteria > Pseudomonadota > Gammaproteobacteria > Natronospirales > REEB76 > DASUBN01. The sequence goes on along the minus strand of DASYCJ010000004.1, from coordinate 30,591 downwards.
TGCAGGCCATGGCGGTGGACCCCTCCGGCGGCGACCTCTTGCGCAGCCTGGCCAACCAGCCTTCCTTCATGGAGCGGGTAGCCCAGGGTCACACCACCGGCTGGATCATCATCGTGTTGGGTCTGGTCGGCCTGCTCATCATCCTGGAGCGCGGGGCGTACCTAGTACTGGTGGGCGGCAAGATCAAGACCCAGATGGGCTCGAGCAAGGCCGACCTCGGCAACCCCTTGGGCCGCATCCTCTCGGTGTTCAACGAGAGCAAGGCCGACGACGCCGATACCCTCGGCCTGCGCCTGGACGAGACCCTGCTGCGTGAGCGGCCGGTGATCGAGGCGCGCTTGGGCCTGTTGCGCATCCTGGCGCTGGTGGCGGTGCTGCTCGGCATCTTGGGCACCGTGGCCGGCGTGATGAACACCTTCCAGACCATGAACCTGTTCGGTGCCGGCGGCACCCAGGTGGCGACCGGCATCGGTTCGGCGCTGGTGCCGACCTGGCTCGGTCTCCTGGTGGCCGTGATCTTGCTGTTCTTCCACGGCATCCTGACCGCGCGCAGCGGCCAGCTGATGCATCTCCTGGAAGAACAGAGTGCGGCGATCCTGGCGGCCCGCGCCGAGAAACTGGCGGCTGTCAAGGCGCGTTGATGCAGGCTCTGCAGGACATCTTCAACGGCTTCACCGGCCTGTTCGCGGCCGGCGGCGTGCTGTGGCTATTGCTGCTCCTGGCAGTAGCATTGTGGTCGCTGATCGCGGAGCGCTATTGGTATTTCCTGTTCGTCTACCCGGCGGTCCAGGAGATCGCGCTGCGCCGTTGGAAGCGCTATGAGAAGGCGGAGCTTCGGACCATACGCCGCGCGCGCAAACAGATCGTGGCCAACGTGTTCGCCGAGACCCACCGGTCCGTGGACTTCATCCAGTCCTTGGTGGGCGTGATGTTCCTCTTGGGCGTGTTCGGCTCGGTGGGCGGCGTGATGAAGGTGCTGGCAGCGGAATCCCTGGGCGGAGCCGCGGGCCAACAGCGCATCGCCGGCGGCATCGTCTCCGCCGCGGTGCCCATCCTCGCGGCCGGCGCCCTGGTGCTGGTGGCATTGTTCTTCACCCGCGCCTTGCGCGACCGTGCCGACCGGGAGACGCGTCTCCTGGCCGATAAACTGCGGCGCGGCGGGTGATGCCATGATCCGTTACGTCGGTTCCCTCGCTCTTGGCCTCTTGATGGTGCTGGCGGTGCTCGTCACCATGCAGAGCCTGGTGGTGGGCCGTCAGTTCCAGTTGAACGCGGGCGGCAACAGCGACGCCGCCAACGTGGTGAACCTGAATACCGTCGCCCAGGTACCGCTGCAGATTGGCGCCTTGCCGCCCAAGCCCGGCGCCAACCGTGCACCTGGCCTGCCGGAAGATTCCGCTCTGGCACGGGTCGCGCCTCCGGACATGCCGCTGCCCAACATGGGCCTGCCATCCTATAAACCGCAGTTCGCCACCGGCGCCACCCAGAGCGTGGCGGAGAGCGAACCTGAGACCACCAACACTGCGCCCGCCTCAGGCACAGCGAGCGCCGCTGAGCCGGTGCTGGCCGTGGGCGATATCGTGCTGGTGGACCGGGTGGAACCCAAGTTCCCGCCCCAGGCCATCCGCGCGGACATCAGCGCCGGCTCCGTGACCGTGAAGTTCACGGTGGAGACTGACGGCAGCGTATCCAACCCGACGGTGATCGATGCCAAGCCACGCCGCGGCGTGTTCGATGACGCGGCCCTGCGCGCGGTGGCGAAGTGGAAGTTCAAGCCCATCGCGGCACCCCGCGATACCCAGGTGGTGGTGGAGTTCAACCGCGGAGGTGGCGGATGACGCGCTTGCGCCTAGCGTCCATGGTCCTGGGGTTCACGCTCGGAGTCGGCGTGCTCGGCGTCGCCACGGCCGACACCATCCTCAGCCAGGGCACCATCTCCAGCGCCTTGTTCCGCAAGATGCGCGCTGTGCAGAACCAGATACGCTCCGGACAATATGCGGATGCCGCCAACCAGCTGAGCTATCTGCAAAGCGTCACCACCAGCCCCTATGAAGCGGCGGTGGTGCGTGAACTCACGGCAGACCTGTACGTGGCGCGCGGCGACTATGCCAATGCCCTCGCGGCGCTGCAGCCGGCGGTGCAGCAGGGCATCCTGCCGGGCGCCGAGCAACGCGAAGCCCAGTTGACCCTGGGTAAACTGCTGGTGGCCAACGGCCAGTCCCAGCCCGGTCTCGACATGCTGCGCAATTCCCTGCAGGGACAGGAGAATCCGTCGCCGGACGTGTTGATGGCCCTGGCCCAGGGTTATGCCCAGTCCGGCCAGTGTCACCAGGCGGTGCCGGAAGCCAAGCGCGCCATCGACACCGCCGCGGATTCGCCGGTGGAGTGGTACCAGTTGCTGATCGCTTGTCTCTATCAGGATCACGACTACGCGGGTGCCGCGGAACAACTCGAGACCGTGCTCTCCCATTATCCGGATCAGACCCAGTACTGGCCGCAGCTCGGCGAGGCCTATGCCCAGGCCGGCGATGCATCCAAGGCGCTGGCGGTCTATGCCTTGATGTACCGGCAGGGCCTGATCCGCCAGAGTCAGGACTACCTGAACCTGGCTTCGCTCTACATGCAGAACAACGTGCCTTATCAGGCGGCGCAGGTGCTGCAGGAAGGTCTGCAATCCGGTGCGGTGCCAGCGAGCGAAGCCAACTACACGCTGCTGGCGAGTGCCTGGCAGGACGCGGGTGATCTCGACCGCGCCGTGGCGGCGCTCGGCGAAGCGGAGAAGCAATCCAAGAGCGGCGATGCACTGGTGGCTGAGGCGCAGATCTACACCCAGCGCCACGAATGGTTCTCAGCCATCGACACGGCGAAGAAAGCCATCGCCAAGGGCAGCCTGAAGCGCCCCGGTCGCGCCTGGCTGCTGCAGGGCATCGCCCAGGTGCAGAACCGCCAGTACGACGAAGGTACGGCATCCCTGCGTGAGGCGGCGAAGTACGACGATGCCCGCACCCAGGCGGACGCCTGGCTGCACTATCTCAGCGTGCGTAACTCAGGCTAAGGGTCCTTCGATCCCAGACTGGCACCGGCGTGGTCCGGTTCGCCGCAATAGGCCAGCACCGCTGCACGCACATCGTCCCTGAGCTTGCGCGCCGCATCGCCGTTGCGCGCTTCTGGCGCGATGGCCGGCAACACCTGCACTTCGAGATCGCCACGACGCGGCGCCCAGACATGGGCCGGCAGTATCCGACGCGCACCGCGGATGGCGATGGGCACCACCGGCAGGCCGCCGCGGGTGGCGGCCATGAAACCACCTAGATGGAATGCGCGCAGTCCTGATTCGGCGACGAAGGTGCCTTCCGGGAACACACCGAGACAGGTGCCCTCGTTGGCACGCTTGATGATGCGGGAAGCGTCGTTGCGGGCCGCATCCTTGTCGAAGCGTTCCACGAACTCCGACCCTAAGCGCTCCAACATCCAGCCCACCATCGGCACCTTGGTGATCTCGCGCTTGATGACGAAGCCGAAACGGGGGGGCAGGGCGGCGGTGAGGATGATGCCGTCCAGGTAACTGGCGTGGTTGGCGGCCACGATGCAGGCCGCAGGCAGGTTATCCAGGCCCTGGACCTTGAGGCCGATGCCCGCCATATGGAATACGCCCCGGGCTGCAGAGCGGGCCAGGCGGCGACGATTGGTGCGCCCGGGCAGCACGATGACCAGGAACATGGCGGGTATGGCGACCAGCAGTACCGCCAGCCAGCCCCGGATAGAAGCTAATATATTCAATGGGTTAGGTAACTTTATAGCGCTATATGCCTTCGGGCGGGCAGTATCAGGTCTACGAGGCCCAGAGGGCAAGCGGCCTCAGGTGTTCACCTACATATTGTCAAAATGGTGTATATTTGACATATAAATGTGAACCGTATCACGGTGTTACCAAGTAAAAGCGCCGAGACTTTGCCAACCCGGAAAGGAAGACGGGTCCTTAGTCAGTACACGAAATTATGAAAGGGAATGCCATGAGCGAAAAACAGCTGATCAACACTACACCGGTCCCGGGCTCCAATCCGCTGCCGTTGTCGGCCCCCAGCGTCGAACCCGGTCATGCGCAACCGGACGTCGAACGTTTTCTGGACTCCATGTGGAGCGAACGCGGTCTCTCCGAGAACACGCTCGCTGCATATCGCGCGGATCTGTCGGGTCTCACCCGCTGGCTGGAAGGCCAGGGCGTGGAGCTGATGGATGCGCAGCGCGAACACCTCTTGGCGTTCCTGGCCTGGCGTGTACAGCAGGGCGCGCGTCCGCGCTCCACTGCGCGTCAGCTCTCCAGCATCCGCCGCTTCTATCGGCACATGCTCCGTGAAGGCAAGCTGGCCGAGGATCCGACCACCCGTATCGACATGCCCAAGCTCGGCCGGCCGCTGCCGAAGTCCCTGAGCGAAGGCGAAGTGGAATCCCTGCTGCGTGCTCCCGACGTAGCGGAACCGCTCGGCATCCGCGATCGCGCCATGCTTGAACTCCTGTATGCCACTGGCCTGCGCGTCTCCGAACTCGTCAGCGTGCGCATGTCGCAGATGAACCTGAAGCAGGGCGTGGTGCGCGTGGTCGGCAAGGGCAACCGCGAGCGCCTGGTGCCGGTGGGCGAAGAAGCTACCAAGTGGATCGAGAAGTTCCTGACCGACGCACGCTTGGACATCCTGGGCGGCCGCCAGTCGGACTACCTATTCCCGACCCGCCGCAGCGACTACATGACGCGCCAAGCCTTCTGGCACATCATCAAGCGCTATGCCGAGATCGCCAACATCTCCGCTTCGCTGTCGCCGCATACCCTGCGCCATGCTTTCGCCACCCACCTGCTGAACCACGGCGCCGACCTGCGCGTGGTGCAGATGCTGCTGGGCCACAGCGATGTGTCCACCACGCAGATCTACACGCATGTGGCGCGTGAGCGTCTGAAAGACGTGCACTCCAAGCACCATCCCAGAGGCTGATTCCTCTCGGGTGTAAGATCGAAGGGCTGCGTGAAGACGCAGCCCTTTTTCTTTGGGGAATCCGATGCGTCGCCTGAGCATGTCGTTGCTGCTGGTCTTCGCTCTGCCGGCTTTCGGCGATGAGGTGTCCCTGCGTCTCGCGAAGCAGCTCAAGGTCGACCCCGATGCAGTCACGGCCACACAGATCGCCGGCCTGTATCGGGTGACCCTGGGACCCCAGGTGCTGTATCTCACCGCCGATGGGAAATATGCCCTACGGGGCGAGCTGATCGAACTCGGCAGCGGCAAGGATCTAAGTGCCGAGGATAGGGCCGCCGCGCGACTCGCCTACTTAAAGGCCATGGGCGAAGCGGACATGATCGTGTTCGCGCCGCCCCATCCCCGCCACGTGCTGACGGTGCTGACGGACATCGACTGCGGTTTCTGCCGGCAATTGGCCGGGGATATGCCGCACCTCCTGGGACTCGGGGTGGAACTGCGTTATCTCGCCTATCCACGCAGCGGCGTGAGTTCACCCTCCTGGGACAAGGCGGCGGCAGTGTGGTGCGCCAAGGACCGGCGTGGCGCGTATCAGTCTGCGATGCAAGGCAAAACTGTGGCGGCCACACCCGGCTGCGACGAGCGGGCGGTGCTGGCGGGCTATGACCTGGCCATGAAGCTCGGGCTGCATGGTACGCCGGTGATCATCACCGAAGGCGGACAGATGATCGACGGCTATCTGCCGCCGGAGGATCTGGTGAAGTTGTTGGACGACCCGGCGGCGCTGGCCGGGTTGGGTAGTTGAGGGGCGATCAGCGTTCCAGCAAGTCTTTCTTGCCGGGCTTGCCTTCCCATTCCTTGGCGTCGGCGGGAGCCGGCTTCTGGCGGGTGATCACCGGCCAATCCTGGGCCAATTCGGCATTGAGCTTCTTGAAGGCCTGCTGGTCGTCCGGCAGGTCGTCTTCCGAATAGATGGCATTGATGGGACATTCCGGCTCGCACAGGGTGCAGTCGATGCACTCCTCCGGGTCGATCACCAGGAAGTTCGGACCTTCATGGAAGCAGTCCACCGGGCAGACTTCCACGCAGTCTGTGTATTTGCACTTGATGCAGTTCTCGGTGACGACGAAGGCCATGTGCGCTGCTCCTGAACTTGAAGTCTACCTCTGAGATTTTGCCACAAGCCCGACTCAGCGGCTCGCGGGCCTTTCCCAGGTGGTGATATGGAAACCGAAGCGCCCAAGGCGCCGGTCCTCCAGATAGCGATCCAGGGTGAAACGCATGCTGGGGAAGGCGATCTCGCCCCAGGGGATGTCTTCCTCATCCACCAGTTTGGTCTCCAGGCTCTCGGGGCCCGGGGAATGACGGCCATCCTTCAGCACGGCCCGGAACATGAGATGCACCTGGTCCACATGGGGCACGTTCACCAGGGCAAAGGGCACGAGGTCGACGGCTTCCGCCAAGGCTTCCTCGGCAGTCTCGCGGGCGGCAGCGGCCTCGGTGGTCTCGCCGTTCTCCATGAAGCCCGCCGGCAGGGTCCAGAAGCCGGCCCGGGGCTCGATGGCGCGTTTGCAGATCAGCAGCTTGCCCTGCCATTCGGCGATGCAGCCCGTTACCAGCTTGGGATTCTGGTAGTGGATGATGCTGCAGGGTTCACAGACGAAGCGGGGCAGGTGGTCACCAGGTGGGACCTTGAGGATCAGCGTCGAGCCGCAGTTGCTGCAGAACTTCATAAGATTTGGCCGGCTGGGATGGGCCTGTGAGCAGAAGGATTTTGAGACTTAGATGGTGCCCGGAGAGGGTGAGAGCCGTGTCTTTGTGCGAGCGCTGCTCGCACCGGCTCGAACGACCGGCCGTGGATGGCCGGGCTGGTCACGACTCCAGGGACGAATCCGTGAATCAATCTTAGCTCTTTATGGTCGGAGAGGGAATCGAATCCACACTCCTTTAGAGGGAACGGGATTTTGAGTCCAAGCGTTCTCCAGTTGGCCCATTCAATACAGCACAACTTACGCATGGTGTCCTCCAGCTATTAGTAACTGCGCAAAAGTAGCGTCGTTACAGCTATTGGACAACATAGTGATTCATCGAAGACCATGACCTCCACATTGCCTTTACTGGTGGCGATGTTTCCAGCGTATCGGAGTATATGTGCGAAGCCATACTTTTAAAGCGAAAGTTGTAAGACTAATCTTACATACATCACGACACTTCATCGCTAAAGTCGCCAGTGCTTGGAATTCTGATTCAAAAATGGGGGTCACTATGCACTATCTCGTTAGCGAGTTTGTCACACCGTATCCTCGGTTTTGCAGGCTCCACGCATGGAAAATCCTACCTAAAAACGCAAGGACCATCTAATGTCTTCAAGAAATCTGATGGCACTTTTGAGGCAATGTAATTCTGCATGACGATGCACCCTTTGAAGTTGAACTGGATGAGAAGATTCCGCTTAGCAGCTGGGCTCGCCTTCCTTGCGATTTCAGGTTGCTCAAGTGTTGACCACCTCCAGGCAGATGGCGTTCCTACCATCTTGGATTTGCATGGTGTTGAACAGGCCTTTGGTTTAGCCAAGTACAACGTTACCAGCATCAGCGATATCAATCGGGATGTGCAAGGTATTACCAATGAGAAGTTATTGCCTACACCATTGGTTACAGGACACGCCGATGATTGGAGATGGACGTTTTACGGGACCGATAACTCAAGGGCGAGTGTGCTTTCATTCGAACAGCCGCGGACAGTAACTGCCGATTCGTCTGGAGTTCGCCATGTCATAGCGATTCCCACTTGGGATGCTGCTATGTCTCGCTTTAAAGCTGTGATCCGGGCCATCATCGGAGACAGCGCCCCTCTGTTGCAACTGCAACTTGCTTTCTATGGCGAAAATACTCCGGTACGGACTTCGACGACCTTGCATAGCGATGATGGCATCCCCTTGTACTTTGCCTTTTCGACTCCCCAATACCTTAGCCAGGGTGGGACTGCTTCATATGTATGGTTGACGAGCACTCTCGAACTGATCAGTCATGAATATTGGCATGCCTATAATATGCACCATGACTCGTCGCACTACGTGAATGAGATGACCGAGGAGATTACTGCTTATACAATCCAAAATTGTACGACGCTGGCCTTGCTCAATGGTCAAGGTGGATTGGAACTACATGATTTGGGCGGGGGCCTGGTGGACTTAAGCAGGTTAGAGGAGTTGCGAAGGAAACAGATTGCTACTGGAGGTCCTGCTGAACTCTCTAATAAAGCCAGGTTGGTAGCTATCTACAACATCGCCCACCTCATCAACGCCAACACCGTGAAGCGCGGCGATATACAGACTGATGAGAAAATCTATGGCTTGTGCTTCGCTATGGTTCATCATCCAGTGGACCTGACGAACGATTTTTATCCTTCAGATGACGTCAAACATTTGAACTTCCAATAATTGGACGTGTAAGGCACAGTTGTTCGGTGGTTTGCTTAGACATGCAAACCCCCAATCACCCAACTTGTACTATGGTGTGCGAAGGAAAAAGGGCGGTGTACTAAGGGAAGCGTGAGACAGCTATTAGCACAGCTAACAGCGTCAGTACTTGAAGCTATACGAGAAGATGGTGCCCGGAGAGGGAATCGAACCCACACTCCTTTAGAGGGAACGGGATTTTGAGTCCCGCGCGTCTACCAGTTCCGCCATCCGGGCAGGCCGCAGATTATAACAGCCCCTCGAGGCTTTCCCCAGACCGTCATTCCACGCAGATGAAGCGCACGGCGTCGTCGGAGATGGCGTCCTTGGCGTCGCCCAGGCCGATGTCACCGGCACCGCGGATGGGCACGCCGTTGTTGTGCACCTTGACCTTGTCTCCGTCTGAGAAGCGCACGAAGGTGCCGTTGCCGCTCTGGTCCACCAGCACGAAGTTGCCGTCCTTGTATTCGATACGGGCGTGCAGGCGCGAGGCGCTCTGGTGGTTGACGATGAGGTCGCACTGGCTGGAGCGGCCCATGATGATGGCCGGCTGGGACACACTCACCTGGATCTGCTGGTCGCGGTAGGTGATGAGCAGCTGCGCGTGGGTGGTGACGTCCTGTTTCTCGAACATCATGGTGACCATGCGGGTGCGGTCGGCCTCGGAGGGCTCGGTCCAGGGCATCTCGTAGAGCGCGGCGCCCGCACCCTGGGGCACCGGTTTCAGGGAACTGACGGCCGAGCCCTGCAAGGCGGGGGTGAGGGCTTTCCAGGCGTGTTCGCTCAGCACCAGGGCCATCTGGTCGGCGAGGGCCGCGATGCCGTACACCACGATGCCGAGCGCGCCCTTGGCGGTGGTCTTGCCGGGGCCTTCGCTGCCGGCATGCAGGGCCATGTGCACCGGTGCCGTGGGTGGATCCGTGGAGATGAGTGCGAGGTGCAGTTCGCGAGCCGCTTCCACCGCGGTATCGGTGCTCTCGAAGGCTGCCAGCACGTGGCGGTTATCGAATTCCTCGAGCTGGGCGCCGCGATTCTTGAGCAGGGCCTGCAGCGGCACGAGGCGCGGGTCTTCGGGGCTGAGGCCGCCCGGTCCCTCGGCGCCACCGAACTCGGCGAGCAGCACCGCGACGGTCTTGGCTTTGTTGAATATGAACATCAGTCTTACTCGAAGCTGGTGACCGGTATTGCCAGCCATATCAGCGAGATAAGGCTGTTACATGCGGCAAAGCCGGAAGAGTCCCTAGCACTGGAGTGTAACAACCGCCTGCTACGCTTGCATCACGGGTCGAATGTCATCCGCCGGAGATAAAAGTTTCGCCACATGTATGCGCGACTCATCGTTGAATTTACTGATAATTCCGTTCGTCAATATGTCATGTTAACCTAATGACCGCGTGCTAGACTTCAGCGGACTCTGGGAATAAACGCACGAAGCAGTCCAAGTGCTTGTTTCGGGTGATTTTTAGAAGGACTCGGTACCAGTAGGGTCATCCCCCCGTCGTGACGGTGGGATGTAGGGGTTCATCTCCAGATAGTTACTAGCGGGCACTCTTAAGGGGGTGCCAGATCGACGGTCCATCGCCGTCGCATCGGCGTCTCGACACGCTGGGCGCGAGTCGGGGCATAACAAACGAAAGGTGCGGGTAGTGGATGAAGCTGCCGTAAACCAGCAGTTTGCCGGATTGGGGTCTGCCCCAATCAGTGACGCGCAGCCGTGTGGGCAGTCCGCGCGCTACGAACCTGAATTCGAACAGCTCGAAGCCGAACTCGCCAAGCAGGAATCCCTGACGCCGAGCGCGGTGGACTGGGGCAAAGTGGTGGAACTCTCGTCCGCCATCCTGCAATCCAAATCCAAGGATCTATTGGTAGCAGCCTATCTCTGCCGCGGCCTGATGGAGACCCAGCGTTACGCGGGGCTCGCTGCCGGCTTGAAGGTGCTGCGTGACCTCGCCGTCACCCATTGGGACGGTCTCTTCCCGGAACTGAAGCGCATGCGCGCCCGCGCCACCGCCATCTCCTGGTTGGCGGAGAAGACCGGCAAGCAGGTGCGTGACACCCGACCGAAGTCGGCGGAGAAAGCCGCGGTAGAGCAGGCCTCGGCCTTCCTCAAGGAACTGGACAGCGCCCTCACGGACAAGATGGGCCAGGACGCGCCGTCCCTGTCCGATCTCAGCCGTCCCCTCAAGGATCACGTGCAAAGCCTGGATACTCCGGCGCCGGCGGCCAAGCCTGCGGCCACGGCTGCACCGCGTCCGGCGGCGGCCCCCGCGGCGGAGATCGCCGAGGTCAGCAACGATGCGGATGCCAAGAAAGTCCTGCGCCAGATGCAGGACATGGCGCGCAAGGTGAGCAAGTATTGGATGGCGAAGGACGTGGCGGATGCGCGCGCCTATAGGTTGAACCGGCTCAGCGGCTGGATGACGGTGGAGACGGCCCCTACCCACGCCAACGGCCAGACCCAGATCCCCGCCCCCGCGCCGGAACGCCTGAAGCAGTTCGAGACCCAGCGCCAGGCCGGCCAGATCGAGGCCCTGCTGCCGGAGCTGGAAGCGGCCCTCGCCAAGTCACCTTATTGGCTGGATGGCCAGCGGATGGTGGCCGATGCCTTAGGGACGCTGGGTGAGCGCGGCGCCCCGGCCCGCAAGACGGTGCTGCGGGAGCTCTCTCACTTCCTGGCCACGGTGCCGGGCCTGACGGAACTCAAGTTCGTGGGCGACAAGCCATTCGCCGACGAGGCGACCCAGGAATTCATCGAAGAACATGCCACTGCCGGCGAAGCCCCCACCGGCGGTTCCAAGCGTGCCAAGAAGGACGCCGCGCCCTGGGACGAAGCTTTCAACAACGCCCGCGCCGCCGCCACGTCCGGCAACGTGGATGCGGCCATCAAGCAGTTGGATGAGGGCCACGCCACCACCGCCAACGCCCACGACCAATTCATGTGGCGCCTCGCGCTCGCGCAACTCCTGGTGCAGACCGGCCACGCCAACGTCGCCGCGCCGATCCTCGAGGCGCTGGTGGCGCGCATCGAGGAGTTCCGCCTGCGCGAGTGGGAACCGGACACCGCGGTGCGCGTCTATAAGTTGCTGCTCTCGGCTTACGACAAGACCACCGGCAAATCCAAGAACGCACAGGACACCGCGGCGCGCAGCGCCCAGGCGTTCTCTGCGCTCAGCAGCCTCGATCCAGTACTCGCCCTAAACGTGAAGCTATAAAAGACGGAGGATTCAGTCATGGCGGATAAAGACAAGGGTTCAGTGGCGCCGAAAGAGCGCGTCAACATCGTCTACCAGTCCGAGACCGGCGACAATGCCGAGGACGTCGAACTGCCATTGAAGATGCTGGTGCTCGGTGACTTCACCGGCAAGCCCAACGACAAGGCCGTCGAGGAGCGCTCGCCGGTCAACATCAATAAAGACAACTTCGATGCTGTGATCAAGGGTCACAACCTCGGCGTGAACATGACCATCAAGAACACCCTGGACGCGAAGCAGGGCGGCAACATGGACGTGAGCCTGAAGATCAACGGCTACAAGGACTTCTCGCCGGATCGCGTCGCCGAACAGGTGCCGGAGCTGAAGCAGATGCTGGAGCTGCGCAAGAACCTGATGGCGCTCAAGGGCCCCCTGGGCAACGTGCCGGCTTTCCGCCGCGCGATTCAGGACCTCTTGAAGGACGAGACCACGCGCGCCGCGGTCATGAAGGAACTGGGCGTCGACGACAAGGGCGAGAAGAAGTAATCCCCTGGCGTCAGGCCACACGAACCACAAAGTTTCAGAGAGGCGATCATCATGAGCGAAATGAAGAAACAAGGGCAGACCGCCGAGGCGGCTGAGGGATCCCTGCTCGATCAGATCATGCAGGAGACGCGGCTCAAGCCCAGCGAAGAGGGCTACGAGATCGCCAAGAAGGGCGTCGAGGCTTTCATCTCCGAGCTCCTGCAGCCGCAGCGCAAGACCGAGAAGGTCGAGCAGAAGCTGGTGGACGAGATGATCGCCGAGATCGACAAGAAGCTCAGCAAGCAGGTGGACGAGATCCTGCACAACGCGGACTTCCAGAAGCTGGAGTCCTCTTGGCGCGGGTTGAAGTCGCTGGTGGATCGCACCGACTTCCGCGAGAACACCAAGATCGAGATGCTGAGCGTCGCCAAGGACGAGCTCTTGCAGGACTTCGAGGACGCGCCGGAAGTGGCCAAGTCCGGTCTCTACAAGCACGTCTACACGGCTGAGTTCGGCCAGTTCGGCGGCGCGCCCTACGGCGCCATGATCGGTGCCTATGACTTCGGCCCCGGTGCCCAGGACATCCAGTTGCTGCGCAACATCGCCAGCGTCAGCGCCATGTCCCACGCCCCCTTCGTGGCCGCCGCGGCCCCGCAGTTCTTCGGCGTGGACTCCTACGAGGAACTGGCGTCCATCAAGGACATGCAGGCCACCTTCGAGGGCCCGCAGTACGCCAAATGGCGTGCCTTCCGCGAGTCCGACGATTCCCGCAACGTGGGCCTGACTGCGCCGCGCTTCATGCTGCGTGCTCCCTACGGCGAGAACAACAAGGCCCGCGAGTTCAACTACGTGGAGACGGTGAAGGGCCACAACGACTACCTGTGGGGCAACACCGCCTTCTCCTTCGCCTCGCGCCTGTCGGACAGCTTCAAGCAGTACCGCTGGTGCCCGAACGTGATCGGTCCGCAGAGCGGCGGCATGGTGGATAACCTGCCGGTGCACACCTTCCAGGACAAGGGCGAGACCAAGACCAAGTCGCCGGTGGAAGCGCTGATCTCGGACCGCCGCGAGTTCGAGTTGGCGGAGCAGGGCTTCATCCCACTGGTGGCGAAGAAGGACAGCGACCACGCCGTGTTCTTCTCGGCCAACTCGGTGCAGAAGGCCAAGTCCTTCGGCAACAGCGCCGAGGGTAAAGAAGCGGAGATGAACTACCGCCTCGGCACGCAGCTGCCTTACCTCCTGATCGTGAACCGCCTGGCGCACTACCTGAAGGTGCTGCAGCGCGAGCATATTGGCAGCTGGAAGACCCGCAACGACCTGGACCGCGAGTTGAACGCGTGGATCCGCCAGTACGTGGCTGACCAGGACAACCCGCCGGCCTCGGTGCGTAGCCGTCGTCCCCTGCGCGAGGCCAAGGTCATCGTCTCGGACATCGAGGGACAGGCCGGCTGGTACAAGGTCGAGCTGTCGGTGCGTCCGCATTTCAAGTACATGGGCGCAGCTTTCACCTTGTCGCTGGTCGGCAAGCTGGAGAAGGAAGGCGGCGGCGGTGGTGGTGACGAAGGCGGCGGCGATTCAGGTGGCGACGACGCGGGCGGCGGCGGCGATGATGCCGGCGGAGATGCCCCGGCCTGAGGCCTGAATCGAGCCCGTAACCTGAATCCTTATATATAGGGAAGCGATCCGCCGTCATGAAAGCCGACCTCAAGAGTCTGGTCCGACGTCTCAACCACCAGTGCACGAAGGCATTGGAGGCAGCCTCCGGGCTGTGCGTGAACCGTAGCCACTACGAAGTGGCGCCGGAGCACCTGCTGCTGCAACTGCTGGAGGACCCCAAGTCCGACGTGCAGTTGGTGTTGCGGCACTTCGAGGTGGATCCGAGCCGCTGGAGCAAGCAGCTGCAGCACGACATCGAGGCCCTGAAGAGCGGCAACCCCGGACGACCGGTGTTCGCCACTTCGCTTCTGGCCTGGCTTGAGGAAGGCTGGCTGATCTCCTCCCTGGATTACGGTCAGTCGCGGTTGCGTTCCTTGGCGCTGGTGGCAGCGCTGGCGGACAACCCGGCGCGTTATGGCTTCGAGCGGCTCGCGGACCTGGACAAGCTGTCCCGCGAGAAGATCGCGGCGGTGCAGCAGGACGTGCTGGCGGTGTCGGATGAGGCCAACGAGCCTCTCGGCACCGCGAGCTTCTCAGGCGCACCGAGCGCTGCGGGACGTGCTGCGCCCGAGGCGGGCACGGCCTTGCAGAAGTTCACCACCAACTTCACCAAGCGTGCCCGCGAGGGCAAGATCGATCCGGTGTTCGGCCGCGACCCTGAGATCCGCCAGATCATCGACATCCTGGGACGCCGTCGCAAGAACAACCCCATCGCCGTGGGCGAAGCGGGCGTGGGCAAGACCTCGGTGGTGGAAGGCCTGGCGCTCAAGGTGGTGTCCGGTGACGTGCCGCCGAGCCTTAAGGACGTGGACATCGTCGGTCTGGACTTAGGCCTGTTGCAGGCCGGTGCCAGCGTGAAGGGCGAGTTCGAGAACCGCCTGAACGGGGTCATCAACGAGATCAAGAGTTCCCAGAAGCCCATCATCCTGTTCATCGATGAGGCCCACACCTTGATCGGTGCCGGCGGCGCCGCGGGCACCGGCGATGCGGCCAACCTGTTGAAACCCGCCCTGGCCCGTGGGGAGTTGCGCACCATCGCGGCCACCACCTGGAGCGAGTACCGCAAGTATTTCGAGAAGGACCCGGCCCTGGCGCGCCGCTTCCAGCTCGTCAAGCTGGACGAGCCCTCGCCGGAGCAAGCCGCGGTGATCCTGCGCGGTATCCGCGATACCTACGAACAGGCTCATGGCATCTATATAACCGACGCTGCCATCCTGGCGGCGGCCAACATGTCGGCCCGCTATATCTCCGGCCGGCAGCTACCGGACAAGGCCGTGGACCTCCTGGATACCGCTTGCGCGCGGGTCAAGGTGAGCCTGGTCAGTAAGCCCGACAAGCTCGAGGACCAGGAGCGGCGCATCGCGGTGCTGGAACGGGAACGGGGCGCCATCGCCCGTGACGTGGACAGCGGTCGCATCGCGGCACCGGCGCGTCTGAAAGAGATCGAGGCCGAGACCGCGACCCTGCGCACCGAAGTGGCGGCGCTCGAGAAGGCCTGGGGCCTGGAACGCAAGGCGGTGGATGAAGTGGTGGCGCTGCGCACCAAACTCGGCACCATGGCGGAGAAAGATCGCGCCGACGTGAACAAGGAATTAGAAGCCGCGGTCAAGAGCCTGCAGATCCTGCAGAAGACCGGCGCCCTGATCAACCACGAAGTCACCGCCGACGTGGTGTCCAAGGTGATCTCCGACTGGACCGGCATCCCCATCGGCAACATGGTGAGCGACGAGGCGGCTTCCCTACTGGCGCTGAACGGCCAGCTCAAGGGCTGGGTGCGCGGCCAGGACCACGCCATGGATGCCATCGACGCCACCATCCGCGCCGCCAAGGCCGGAGTGCAGAACCCGGAACAGCCCATCGGCATCTTCCTCCTGGTGGGACCGAGCGGCGTGGGCAAGACCGAGACCGCCTTAGGGCTAGCCAACTTCCTGTTCGGCGGTGACCGTTTCATGGTCACCATCAACATGTCCGAGTTCCAGGAGAAGCACGCGGTCTCGCGCCTGATCGGCTCGCCGCCCGGATACGTGGGCTACGGCGAAGGCGGCATGCTCACGGAAGCGGTGCGTCAGCGCCCCTATTCGGTGGTGCTGCTGGACGAGGTGGAGAAGGCCCACCCTGAGATCATGAACCTGTTCTATCAAGTGTTCGACCGGGGCATGCTCTCGGACAGCGACGGCCAACTCATCGACTTCAAGAACACCGTGATCCTGATGACCTCGAATCTGGCTTCCGACACCATCATGCGGCTCGGTGCCGCGGAGAAGCCGGCCTCCCCTGAGGCCATCGCCGAGGCCATCCGCCCTGATCTGCAGCGCTACTTCAAGCCGGCACTCCTGGCACGCATGAAGGTGGTGCCCTACCTGCCGCTACTCGGCGACAACCTGAAGGGCATCATCCGCATGAAGCTCGACAAGGTGGGCAAGCGTCTCAAGGCCAACCAGGACATGGCCTTCAAGTACAGCGACAAAGTGGTGGACCAGATCGCGGCGCGCTGCACCGACCCGGAGTCGGGCGCGCGCAATATCGACCATATAATAAACGGTGCGCTGCTGCCGCTCCTGGCCACGCGCATCCTGGAGCAGATCGGTTCGGAGGCCGCTTTCACGGCCCTCGAGTTGGACATGGACGCCAAGGGGGAATTCCAGCCGAAGTTCACTGCCGGAGGCTCTGCCAGACCGGCTTAAAGGGAAACATCCACGGAGTCTTCGGCCCCCCGGGGCTCAAGCCGCTTTAGGGATGCGTCATTCACGTCTCAGGAAAAACACGAAGGAGTAGCTCATGCCAGTCCCCGCATATATGAAGATCGAGGGTGTCACCCAGGGCAACATCACCGAGGGTGCGAACTCCGAGGAGAGCGTCGGTAACATCTACCAGGAAGAGCATGCCGACGAGATCCTGGTGCAGGCTTTCAAGCATGACATCAGCATCCCGCGCGATCCGCAGAGCGGCCAGCCGACCGGCACCCGCGTGCATCATCCCATGGTCATCACCAAGATCTTCGACAAGTCCTCGCCGCTCCTGTATCAGGCGCTGGTGACGGGCGAGCGTCTGACGGTGACCGTGGAATGGTATCGCACTTCGCCGGAAGGTACTGACGAGCAGTACTTCACCATGGCTCTCGAGGACGCGGTGATCGTCGACATGAACGCCTACATGCCGAACTGCCAGGACCCCGCGAATGCGCACTTCACGCATCTCGAGGACGTGTCGTTCACCTATCGCAAGATCACGTGGACGCACAACGTGGCGGGCACCGAGGGCAGCGACGACTGGCGCACCCGCGGCAGCAAGGGCTGAGATGGCGGGCCTCGGCGCGGTGACGCGCCGGGCCATGCAAAGCGCGCGGCGGTCATGGGCTTCACGGCCCATGACCGCCTGTCGTGCGCGTATCTATATATGAGGAGCTTGGATGGCGATGGACGGGGTAGGGCAGATACGGCGTACGTGGGTCATCGCGATCGGTCTGGCGGTGGGCTTGCTGCTGGGCTCCTGCGCCTCCGCGCCGCCCCAGCTCACGGTGACGCCGGACGGCTGGACCTACGGCCCGCGGCTGGTGACCCTGCAGCTCGAGGCCGCCGAAGCCCTCAACCTAGACAGCGGGCAAGCGCATGCGCTGTCCATCGGCATCTTCCAGCTCTCGGATCCGGCCACCTTCAGCGCGGCGACGACGAGTCCCGCCGGCGCGGCCAAGTTCCTGGACCAGGGCGCGGACGCGGATGCCAGCGTGGTGGATTTCGATCGCATCGTGCTGCAGCCCGGCGAGAAACGCACCCTGAACCTGAACCGCGCACAGAACGCCCAGTACATCGGCATCGTGGCGGGCTATTACCAGATCAATGCCTTGCAGGACGTGGCCCTGTTCAACATCCCGGTGGTGGCCAAGCCCGTCGGTTGGGTGGATAAGGGTCTCACCCTAGTGGGTGTGGCGAATGCGAGCACCGATGGGATGCCGGGGCCCTTGGCCCTGAGCGTCGGCTTCGGTCCGGATCAGGTGGCGCGCTTCGCTTCGGATACCGAAGGCAGCGCGCGCATCTTCGCCACCAAGGGTGGCAAGGGTGGCGGCGCCGGCGGCAAGAGCAGCGCCGGTGGTGGTGGCAAGTCAGGCGGCGGCGGGAAGATGCCCAGCTTGCCCACCAGCATGCCGAGCATTCCCAAGGCGCCGTCCGCTCCGAGCAGCGGTGGTGGAAGCAGTAGCGGTGGTTGAGATGAGATCCAAAGTGTCGAACGTTGAAGAGGTGGCGTCGTGACCCAGTACAAACCCCTATTCTGGCACCAGGGCCTGTTCCTGCAGCCACAGCATTTCCAGCTCAACGACCTGTACCAGCAGGAGCGGCTGCTGCCGTTCCAGCGCTACCTGCACCCGCACTTCTGGGGCGTGGCGCGCATGAACCTGCAGACCTCGGCGCTGGCCAACGGCATGTGCGAGATCAGCGACGGCGAGTTCCTGTTCCCGGACGGCAGCTTCGTCAGCGTGCCGGGCAATGGCTTGCTGCTGTCGCGCAGCTTCGATCCGGCCGCCATCACTCTCGACAAGCCCTTCACCATCTATGTGGGCCTGCGCAAGTGGCGTTCCCACGAGAGCAACGTGACCGTGGTGCCGGACCTGACCCAGGTGGCCGGCGTCACCACCCGCTACGTGAGTCCGGCCCAACCGGAAGACGTGCCGGACGCGTATCAGGAAGGTCCGGAAGCCAAGGTCCGCTCCCTCTATCACGTGGTGCGCTTGCTGTGGGACGGCGAGCAGGACGAACTGGTGGACCATGAGCTCATCCCCATCGCGCGCCTGGTGCGCGATGGCGAGAGCATCAGGCCGGCGCCGGACTTCATCCCGCCGGTGCTGGGCCTCGAGAGCTCACCGGACCTGTACCGCCTGGTGCGGGACATGCGCGATGAGTTCACCAGCCGCGCCCTGCAGATCGAGGTGTACAAGACTCCGGTGCACGGCGAGTCGGACTTCGATCCGGCATTGCTGCGTTACAAGCTGGCGCTGCGCACCCTGGCACGCTACGTGCCGCTACTGATGCACTACAGCGAGACGCCCTCGACCCATCCCTGGGACTTGTACGGCGTGCTGCGCTCCTTCGCCGGCGAACTCAGCACCTTCGGCATGCGCCTGAACCTCATGGGTGAGGATGCCCAGGGCAACCGCCAGATACCTGCCTACGATCATCAGCGTCTGGGCGCCTGCTTCGAGCGGCTGCGCCGCTTGATCGTGGAGCTCTTGAACGAGATCACCATCGCGCCGCAGTTCAAGGTGGACATGCAGTTCGACGGTACGGCCCACACCGCCATGATCCCGCCGCGCTTCCTGGACGAGCCCAACGACTATTACCTGGTGTTCAACCTGCGCACGCCCATCGAGCAGCATCTGGATTCCATCGGCACCGCCGCCAAGCTCGGCGCGCGCAACACCGTGGAATCCCTGGTGGACCGTTCGCTGCCGGGCATCGCGTTCCGCTACACCCAGGTGCCGCCGCCCGGCTTGCCGCGCCGCTCCAACACTCACTACATGCGCCTAGACACCCGCGACAGTCAGTGGCCGGACGTGGAACGCAGTCGCGAGCTGGGCTTCATCTGGAAGGATGCGCCGGAAGACCTGCGCATGGAGCTGGTGGTGCTCCGGAGATGACCGCGTGCGCCTGATCGACTGCTACGCGGAGTTTCTCATCAAGTTGCACGGGCGGTTCAGCTCCGGCGGCGACACGGCGGGGCTCGCCTATGAGACCCAGCGCGCCGAGATCACCGCCAAGCTGAAAGCCTGTGACCGCCGCGCTCAGGAATCGGACGTGCCTTCGGCCGCCCGCGATGCGGCGAGCTTCGCCGCCATGGCTTACGTGGACGAGCTGGTCTTGTGCTCGGACTGGGTCGAGAGACCGCGCTGGCAGGCCATGCCCCTGCAGCGCGAGTTCTACCGCACCACCAACGCCGGTGCCGAGTTCTATACCCGCCTGGAGAAGTTGGGTGAGGACGACACCGGCCGCGCCGCCCGCGAACTCTATTACCTGTGCATGGCACTCGGCTTCCGTGGCAAGTATTTCAGCGACAAGCGCTTCGCCGAGTTCACGGAAGTGAAGCGCGCCAACCTGCGCCTGTTGTTGCCGGACAGCGATGGCCTGGACCTGCAGGCGGTGACCCTGTTCCCGGAGGCCTATTCCAATGCCCGCGCCGGCGGCAGCGGCCTGCACGGCCGCTGGAACGTGCTGCCCTGGGTGTTCGCAGGTCCCGTGCTGCTGCTCCTAATCGTGCTGCTGGCTTATCACCATTACATCGCCGCGACCCTCTCGGGCATCCAGGCGCTACTGAGATGACGGCCCCGCGATGCTGAAATCCATCTTCAAGTTCCTGCTATGGCTGTTGATCGTGGTGCTGATCTGCGCTGCGGTCATCGGCTTCTATATATATAAGGGTTGGCCGGTGGGCCACGCCCTCTTGTGGCTGGCGGGTCTGGCGCTGGTCTGCGTGGTGTTCCTAATCATCCGCCGGATGGTGATCCGGCACCGCGCCAAGAAACAGGTGCAGAAGCTCATCAGCGAGGAGCAAGTGCGGCGCGAAGGCGGCCTCACCTGGTCGTCGCGGGCGCTGCGCCGCGACCTGAAGCTGCGTTGGACCGGCGGCATCAAGGCCCTCAAGCGTTCGCGCCTGCGGCTCCTGGGCGACCCGCTGTATGTGTTGCCCTGGTTCGTGGTCATGGGCCGCTCCAGCTCCGGCAAGAGCACCGCGGTCAAGAACGCCTATCTGCTGTCGCCGATCCTGGACATGCCGGAACGTCAATCCGGTTCGACCCGCAACCTGGACTGGTGGATGTACGAGGAAGCGGTGGTCATCGACACCGCCGGCCGCTATGCGGTGCCGGAGGATGTGACCCGGGACCGCAGTGAGTGGGACCAGTTGCTGGCGCTCCTGTCGCGCCGTAGGCAGAAAGAACCTCTGAACGGCATCCTGGTGGTGGTGGGCGCGGATCGCCTGCTGACCGCCAGCGCCGATGACCTGTTGGAAGAAGGGCGCCAAGTGCGCACCAGTCTGGGCCACCTGATGAACACCCTGGCGGCCCAGGTGCCGGTGTATCTCCTGGTGACCAAGTGCGATCTCATCGAGGGCTTCACGCCTTTCTGCGAGTCCCTGCCTGAGGAGAGCTGGCGCCAGGTGATGGGCGCCCTCAACGACAAGCCGGGCGCCGACGTGATGATGGCGCTCGACCAGTGCCTGGATAAGCTCAACACCCGGCTCAAGGACCTGCGCCTGCTCTTGGTGGAGCGCACCCAGAATCCCTCCATCGAGATGATGTTCTTCCCGGATGCTCTATATAAGCTCCGTGACGGCCTGCGGCACTTCACCGACGGCGCCCTGCGGGGCAGCCCTTACCTGGAGACGCCGCATTTCCGTGGCCTGTTCCTGTCTTCCAGCCAGCAGGTGGAGACCGACGAGCGGGGCCGTGATCTGCATGATCGCGGTCTGTTCCTGCACGACCTATTCACCAAGGTGATGCCGGCGGACCGGGGTCTCCTGGTCACGCTGCCGGCGGCGGAGCGGGTGCGCCGTGCCCTGCATCATTATTGGGTGGGCATCGCCGGCGGCTTGCTGCTGGCGGCGGCCCTGGTAACGAGCTTCCTGTTCCTGCACGACTACCACGCGCTGCACGACATCGACGGCGGCCTGACCAAGGTCAACTTCGCGCCCGGTGACGTGAACCAGGACGTGGTGGCCTTGGCCCAGGTGGACACTACCCTCAACGATCTCGAAGCTGCCCACGATGGCTGGCTGTTCCCCTGGTACGCCGGCCTCGAACCGCCGCAGTTGGATGCCATCAGCGACGGCTTCGTGCAGCGCTTCGACCAGAGTGTGTTGCAGGACATGGATCGGCGCCTGAAGAACCGCTTGGCGCTCATCAGCCCCGGCGATCCGGCGATCCAGGTGTTGGCGGAGGGCTTGGCTCGCCGCAGCCTGATCCTGCAGGCGCGGTTGGACGATGCGGATGTGGATGACCTGCATCAGCTCGCGCCGGTACCGACCGCCTATTGGCAGGAACTGCAACCGGAACTCACGGGCAAATCCGGTGACGCCTTGCAGGCCCTCTATCCGGAATACGTCTGGTATCAGGCGGACGATGCCGATATCCAACGTGAGCAGGTGGTGGTGCGGGACGCCCTGGTGGAACTGCTGCGCAAGACCACCGGCGATTACACCTGGCTCCTGAACCTGGCCAACCATGCACCGGGCTTGAACCCGGTGAACCTGGACGAGTTCTGGAACGGCACCCATCCCCTGGCGAATCCGCCCACGGTGCAGCCGGCTTACACGGCCGACGGTTTCAAGATCATCAAGGCCTTCACCGACGAGATGCAGAAAGCCACCGGCGGCGGCGACAGCGGCCCGGTGGCAGATTACATGGACAAGTTCTACGACTATTACGAAGACAACTACCTGAATGCCTGGAGCGAATTCGCTTCACGCTTCGACGAGGGCAAGGACACCCTGGCGGACCGCGCCCAGTGGCTCGCGGTGGTGGGTAACCTGGGTCAGTCCGATCCCTATACCAAGCTCCTGGACCGCATGCACGACGAGCTGGCGGTGCTGGACGAGGATGCGGGCGAGCTCAAGACCTCGGTGGACTATTACGAAGAAGCTGCGACCTATGCGCCGGCTTCCAGCACCAAGCCCACGGCTGCCAAAGGTGGCTTCGGCAAGGCGCTGGCGGGCTACGGCACAGGCATCCTCACGGGCCTGAGCAAGGAAGCCAAGGAGATCAACGGCCAGGTGAAGGCCATCCAGAAGCTCAACAAGAAGCCGAAGGTGAAACGCGGCAAGCCCAAGAAGGACCTGGAGACCGCGCTCAGCGATGCAGCCAAGGCCAACCAGGATTATGAGAAGGCCCTGACCCTGCTGGCTTTCAACTCCGATAACGCCAGCGAGTCCTATGCCAACATCGCGGCGCTCTACGGTAACCCGGATAAGGTGGCTGCCAGTGGCACCGCCGGCGGCAATGGCTGGGCAGCCATCCAGGCCTTGCAGCTCATCATGGGCAAGCCCGCGCCGGAGACTGAGTCTTTCTGGAGCGTGTATACCGGTCCTCTGCGCATGCTCTATGAGTTCATGGCCCAGGACACCGCCTGCTACCTCAACACCCAGTGGAGCAGCCAGGTGCTGACCCAGACGGAAGGTGTGGACGAGTCCAAGCTACCGGACCTGATGATCGGCAAGAGCGGTCTGGTGTGGGGCTTCGTCAACAAGACCGCCGGGCCGTTCCTGAGCAACAAGTATCAGGCGGGTTACACGCCGGTGCGGGTGGATGACAAGGCCATACCGTTCAATTCCAGCTTCATCAGCTACCTGAACCACGCCATGGAAGGTGAGCAGCTGGTGTCCATGCCCCAGGCGGTGACGGTCTCGGCCCTGCCCACCAACGTGAACACCGGCGCCAAGATCCTGCCGTCGGACATCATGCTCACCCTGCAGTGCTCGAGCGGCATGCAGGAACTGGACAACTACAACGCCAAGGCCACCCAGACCTTCAACTGGTCCGTGGGCACCTGCGGCGACACGGTGGTGCGCATCTTCATCGGCCCGCTGGTGCTGACGCGGGTGTACTCCGGGCTCAAGGGCTTCCCGCAGTTCCTGGAAGACTTCAAGGACGGCGAGCACCTGTATACGGTGGATGACTTCCCGGATTCCCGCGAGGAACTGACCCACGACGGCGTCACGGCGATCCGCGTGCGTTACGGCTTCAGCGGCCAGAAGCCGGTGATCTCGGCGCTGAAGGCCATCCCCCTGGAGACGCCGCTGGAACTGGCGCGCTGCTGGACGGACGGGGGCCAGTGACCATGATGGAGGACAAGCACGGTGGCTGACGAAGTCCAGGAGAAGTCCGAACGCCTGCGCTTGGTCTACAGGACCGAGACCGCCGGCCGCCCCAGTGACGTGGAACTGCCGTTCCGCATCCTGGTGCTGGGCGACTTCACGCGCGACGCACGCGCGAGCTTCGAGTCCGACAACCGGCCCTTGCTGCTGCCGAACGGGGCAGTCGATCCCATATTAGCCAAGCTCACGCCGCGCTTGAACCTGCAGGTACCGAACCGCCTGAGCGACGCCTCCGATGCGCCCCTGGAAGTGGAACTGGAGTTCCGCAGCCTGGAAGACTTCACGCCGGACAAGTTGATCCGCCAGGTGCCGGAATTACGCGCCTTGCTGGAACTGCGTGCGCTCTTGTGGCGCTACCGGGAGCGGGGCGCGGACCTGCGACAGATCGCCGCGGACATCCAGTCCCTGATGGCGGAATGGGAGATGGACACCCGCTCGGGGCGCTTCTGGCACGATGCCTTGAAGTCGCGGGTGGCGGCCCTCGGCGCCCACAACGTGGGCCAGATGCTGGCTGAGATCGACGCACGTCTCGGACCCCAGCTCGACCAGATCCTGCATCACCCGGAGTTCCGCGGTCTGGAAGCGTCCTGGCGCGGGCTGCAGTTCCTGACAGCGCGGGTGGACCAGTCCGAGAACTGCTCGGTGGAGCTGCTGAACCTCTCCAAGCAGCGCTTGCAGGAGGATTTTGAGGACGTCCCGGAGGTGGTGCAGTCGCAACTCTACCAGCTCATCTACACCGGCGAGTTCGGCCAGTACGGAGGACGTCCCTACAGTTTATTGGTGGGAGACTTCAGCTTCGGCCCAGGCGCCGAGGATGTGCGTCTCCTGCAGAATCTGGCGAGCGTGGCGGCGGTGGCCCATGCGCCCTTCATCGCCGCCGCCGGTCCCGCCTTCTTCGGCTTGCCGAGCTTCGCCGCTCTGCCGCGCATCCGGGACCTGCGTTCCCTCATGGCTGAGCCGCAGTTCACCAAGTGGCGTGGTTTCAGGGAGAGCGAGGACGCCCGCTACCTGGCCCTGACCCTGCCGCGCTTCCTGCTGCGGCGCGGCTACGGCACGCCCGGCCTCAAGGCCGCGGCCTTCGATTACACCGAGAGTTTCACCGGCGACGAGGACCGTTGTCTGTGGGGTAACTCCGCTTACGCCTTCGTCACGCGCCTGGCGGCGAGCTTCGCGCGCTTCCGCTGGTGCCTAAACGTGACCGGCAAGGAATACGGCCGGGTCGAGGGCCTGACGGTGCAGGGCGAGGGCCCCGGCATGGTGCCGACGGAAGTGGTGGTGGACGACACCCTGGAAGTGGACCTGTCGCGCTTCGGCTTCATCACTCTCACCGCGCACCGCGGCGAGAACGAGGTGGCCTTCTACACCGCGACCTCGGTGCAGAGCGTGCCGGAGGAAGAGAGCGCTACCCCGAGCGTGGGCATCGGCCGCAAGCTCGCGGCGCAGTTGCCCTATCTACTGCTGGTGAGTCGCCTCGCCCATTACCTCAAGGTCATGCAGCGCGAACACCTGGGCGGCTGGCGCAACCGCGCCGAAGTGGAGAAGGAATTGAGCCAGTGGATCCAGCAGTACGTGACTGACATGGCCAACCCGGCGCCGAGCGTGCGGGCACGCCGCCCGCTGCGCCAAGCCAAGATCGAAGTGGTGGAAGTGCCGGGCAAGAACGACTGGTACCTGGTGAAGCTCAACATCACGCCGCATCTCAAGTATCTCGGCTCGCCGTTCTCGCTGGCGGTGAGCGGCAAGCTGGAAAAAGCATGACGGCCGGGTCCGCCCGCAGCCGTCCTTAAGGAGTACGCATCATGCCGATACCGGGAAACCTGACACTGGTGGGCAAGGACCAGGGACCGATCGAAGGTTCCTGCGACATCGAAGGCCGCGAGGATACGATCCTGGTGCAGGCCTTCAAGCACTTGGTGGAGATACCCACCAACGACAGCGGCGTGCCTTCGGGCCGGCGCGTGCACCGGCCGCTGATGATCACCAAAGAGGTGGACAAGAGCAGCCCCAAGCTATATCAGGTCCTGTGTAGCGGCGAGGTGCTGACCGAGGTCACGCTGCGCTGGTATCGCCTGGACGGCTCCGGCGACGAGACCCAGTACTTCACGGTGATGCTGCAGAACGCGCTGATCGTGAAGCTGGATTCCTGGGTTCCGGATGTGCTGGACAAGCAATACGCGGGCTATTCGAACATGGAGAACGTATGGTTCACCTATGAGGTGATCCGCTGGACCTGGGAGGAAGACGGCATCGAATACGAAGAGCAATGGAACCAGGACCCGAACAAGTAGGTGATGGATGTCCGAGGAGCGACTGTTCAAGCGTCTACGCCGGTGGTCAGCGGGTGGCACGACCGGTACCGATGTGGGCGGCTATGTGGAGTCGGTGCTGCAGGACGTGGGCCGGCTGTACAACACGCGCCGTGGCTCGACGCCCTTGAGCGCTGCCTATGGCTTGCCGGACATCTCGAACATGCTGGCTAACCTCACGCCACCGGACCTTGAACGCATCCGTGAGGCCATCGAGGTCACCACCCGCGAGTTCGAGCCGCGCATGCAGGAGACCCGGGTCAGCCTGCCGGCCGAGGAGTCGCCGGGTCTGCTGCGTTTCGTGGTGCAGGGCGAACTCCTGTACGGCAAGGCCCGGGTGCCGGTGCGCTATATGGTGAACATCGAAGGCGACGGGCGCGTCAGCGTGAGGCAATAGACACATGAACCGCGATTACTACCAACAGGAACTAGGCGCGCTGCGCGAGCTGGCGAAGGAATTCGCCGCCGCCCATCCGGCGCTGGCCTCGCGTCTCACGGGCCCGAGCCCGGACCCGGATGTGGAGCGCATCCTCGAGGGCGTGGCCTTCCTCACCGGCAGCGTGCGCGAGAAACTCGACGACGACTTCCCGGAGCTGGCTCAGACCCTCACCCAGCTCATCTATCCCCATTACCTGAAGCCGCTGCCGGCCACCACCATCGTGGAGTTCCGGCCCAAGGACACGCTGCGCCGCAACGCCGTGATCCCTACCGGCACCTACGTGGATTCGAGCGAGGTGCAGGGCACCCACTGCCGCTTCCGCACCTGCTTCGACGTGCGCATCTCGCCCCTGAGCCTGGTGCAGGCGCAGTTGCTGGAACGGCCCGGCGGCCGGCGCGCCATCGACCTGACCCTGCAGTTGAACGGCCTGGCTCTCACCCAGTGGGACGAGGAGAAGCTGCCGCTGTTCATCGGCGGCGACTTCGCCGGTGCCGCCGACCTCTATATGTTGCTGCTGCGCGGCCTGGAGCGCATCGTGATCTCCACCGGCGCCGGCGAGCATGAACTGCCCGCCTCGGCGCTGAAGCCCCTGGGCCTGGACGACGACCAGGCCATGCTGCCCAGGCCGGCGTCCACGCTGCCAGCCTTCGCCCTGCTGCAGGAGTACTTCCTGCTGAAGGAGAAGTTCCTGTTCGTGGAGTTGAGCGGCCTGCAATCCTGGCGCCAGCGCGGCAATGGCAACCAGTTCCACGTGCGCTTCGACTTCGCGCCGACCGAGATCCGTTTCCCGGCGGTGGACCGGGAGCGCTTCGCCTTGCACAGCACGCCGGCGGTGAACCTGTTCCGCCACGACGCGGACCCGATCCTGCTCACCCATCGCCGTGCCACGGTGCGGGTGCGGCCGGCGGGCGTGCGGGACGGCAACATCCAGGTGTATTCGGTGGACGAGGTGGTGGGTCACACCCGCGGCTCGGCCCTGCGCCAGGAATACCGACCGGTGAACCTGTACGGCGCCGGCAACACCCAGGTGCCTTACTACGACATGCATTTCGTGCAGGCTGCGCAAGGCGGCGGCGTGGAGCCGCACCTGACCGTGGCTTACCCGCCCGGCGTGGAGCTGCCGGCGCAACAGACCCTGATCCTCGGGCTCACCTGCAGCAACGGCCATCTGCCGGCGCAGCTTCGGCCCGGCGATATCTCCCGCTCGACGAGCGGCACGTCGGATCTCATATCGTTCCGCAACATCCTGCCCCCGGCAGACGGCGCGGAACCGCCCCTGGGCGAGGCGGTACTGTGGCGCCTGCTCTCGCATCTGGCCCTGAACTTCCTGCCCATCGCCGATGCGGAGACCCTGCAGGCACTGCTCAGGCTCTACGTGGTGCAGGGCGGCGGCCAGTCGTCCCGGGAAGTGGCCAACCAGCGGCGCATCGCCTCCATCTCCAAGGTCGGGGTGCGCGCCGGAGACCGTCTGTTCGGCGCCGGCATGGTGCGTGGCCAGGAGATCCGCGCCAGCCTGCGCCAGGACCACTTCGCTTCGGCGGGGGACATGTTCCTGTTCGGCAGCCTCCTGGACCGGGTGCTGGCGACGTTCTCGACTTTGAACAGTTTCAGTGTATTCACGCTCATGGATGAGCAAACCGGAAGCAGCTACACATGGCCAGCGAGACTGGGCAAGCGCGCGCTGATCTGAAGCGCGAGCTCGTCGCCAATAGCCGGGAGTACGACTTCTATCAGGTCGTGCGCCTGTTGCAGCGCCTGCGCGGCGAGGAGGAGGGCGCAGCCGTGCGCTTCCGTCCGCTATTGGGCCTGGAACGCAGCGAGTCAGGCATCGCCGGGATGCGCGAGACGGCCACCGGCTACGAGATCGAACCTACCTTCATGGCCTTGTACGGCGCGTCCTCACCGCTGCCGGTCTGGTACACCAGCGAGTTGCTGGAGGACGAGTGGCACGACGAGTCCGCGTCCCGCGACCTCCTGGACATGCTGCATCAGCAGATCTATCCGCTGCTGTATGCCGCCTGGCGCAAGTACCGGTTCGCGCTCAGTGCCATCGAAGGTGAGGGCGAGGGCGAGCGTTACTGGGGGATGTTGTATGCCCTGATGGGGCTGTATGACCCCAAGTTGCGGGCCAAAGTACCGGATGCGGCGAGTTTCCTCGGTCAGATCGGGCTCTTCAGCCGTCAGGTGCGCAGTGCCGTGGCATTGGAAGCGATGCTGCGCGGCAGCCTGGGGCGCCGCGATGTGGAGATAATCGAATGCGTGCCGCGCCAGGCCACCATCCCCACCGACCAGCGCCTGAGCATCGGCCGGGCCGGCTGTACCCTGGGTAGCGACGCCATGATGGGCGAACGGGTGCTGGATTGCTGCGGCCGCTTCCAGATCCGCATCGGGCCCATCGATGCGGAGACCTTCAGCCTGGCGACCCAGGAGGGCGGCCTCATCGAGCGCATCCGCAACATCTGCGCCGAGTTCCTGGTGCAGCCGCTGGAATGCGAGGTGGTGCTGGTGCTGGACGAGGGCATCGTGCAGGCCGCCACCGTGGGCGGCAACGACATGAACAAGATGATGGGATTGAGCGAGTTCGCGACCCTGGGCGTCGACGCCTGGGTGGTAGGCGGCACCAATGCCGCGGGCCTCGAAGTGGGGTTCATGCTCTAAGGATCTGGTCTGCGACGAGCCGGGGTACCCGGCGCGTCGAAGCAGGAGGTAGGTAGATGGCTACGCCGACGTTTCAATTCACGAGTTCAGCCTACCCGGCGAACCCGTTCACGGTGGTGGATTTCCAGGGCACCGAGGCCCTCTCCAGCCTGTTCCGGTTCGAGATCGGCCTGAAGGCAGACGACAGCGTGGCCATCGATCTGCAGACGCTGCTCAACGGCACCGCCTCGCTCCTGCTGCATGGCGATCAGGCCAACAACTACAGCGGGATGCTGGCCAAGGTCGAGCAACTGCAGCAGGCGGGCGGCTACAACTACTACCGGGTGGTGCTGGTGCCGCCGGTGTGGAAGCTGTCCCTCAACGTCCGCAGCGCAGGCTTCACGGGCATGACCTATCCCCGCATCGCCGAGACGGTGCTGGATAACGCGGGCCTGACTTGCGGGGGTACGCTGTCCTCCAACCTGGACGTGTTCACCGCGGACGTGACCGGCAAGAACTATCTGGCTCACGACTTCACCTGCCAGTACGCCGAGAGCGACCTGGACTTCATCTGCCGGCTCATGGAGTACGAGGGCATCTACTTCTACTTCACGGATAACAGCGGGACTTGCCTGATGACGCTGTCGGACGGTTCGTCCTACCCGAGCGCGGTATCGGTACCGTTCACGGACCCGAGCAGCACCAATAACTACGATTCCATCACCCAGATCACCCGGAAGGTGGAGCATGCTCCGGCCCTGATCGAGGTGACGGGATATGACTACCAGAACGTGACCACCACGGTGCAAGGCGAGTACGGCATGGCGTTGGACGGCACCCCACTGTCCGGGAGCTACCCCGCTGCCTGGCTCTATGACCACCGCACTCCCACTCCCGACGACGCTGCACGCGTGGCACAGGTGCGTGCCCAGGAGATCGCGTGTTGGGCCTGCCTCTATATGGGCAGCGGCGCGCTGCCGAACCTGCGGGCCGGAGGCGCCTTCAATCTCACCGGACATCCGGTCGCGAACTTCAACCGGGAATTCCTGGTCGTCAGCGTGACCCATACGGCCCGCAACGCGGACCAGTCCTGGTCCACCGAGAGCTATACCGCAGCCCAGGCCGATAGCACCGGTGCCTACTATGCGAACAGCTTCACGGTCATGCCGGTGGTGCCACTGACGTCACATGGCAACCTCGCGAGCGCCGGAGCGAGTACGGCGAACGCGCAGTTTAGGCCGCGGCGGCGCACGCTGAAGCCAAGCATCAGTGGCGTGCTATCGGGCAAGGTCTGCCCGCTTCAGGGCAGTAGCTCGAGCAGCCAGGACTCGCAGGACTCTGCGGCGGTCCAGCTCGCCAACCTCGTCACCAGCCTGCAGGGTGCACCGATCCCGGATTTCCAGGGTAACAACAGCACGGCGAGCACCACGGCCGAGAACAACTTCATGCCGCCGGCGCCGCCCATGGACGAGCAGGGCCGCTATCGGGTGGTGTTGCCTTTCGTGGATGGCTCGGTCACCGACGGCAGCCCCATCTCCGCCTGGATACGCATGGCACA
>DASYCJ010000003.1:0-65856 GCA_036500225.1 Gammaproteobacteria bacterium | reverse complement strand
GTGATGAACGCGAACGAAGCGTCGAAGAGTTCGACCCGTGTCTAATTTTCTGGAGAGCCTGCGCGCAGCCTTGACGGCCATCTCGGCCCACAAGCTGCGCAGCGTGCTCACCACCCTCGGCATCATCATCGGCGTCATGTCGGTGATCGCAGTGGTCTCGCTGCTGCAGGGCTTCAGCAACGCCCTCTCCACCAACTTCAAGGGTATGGGTTCCAATACCGTGCTGGTGAACTCCTACCAGACCCGCGACGACCGCCTGGAAGGCAAGTTCCCGAAGATCACGGCGGAAGATCTCCTGGCCATCCAGCATGAGGTGCCGGGCATCAGCCGCATCACGCCGGTGCTGATCATCGCGCAGCTCAACGGTCAGGTTAACTATCGCAGTCAGAGTACCTTCGCTCTGGTGGCCGGTACCACCTACTCCCACGCCCAGAACACCCAGTTCTATCCCGACCAGGGTCGCTACCTCACTCCCAGTGATGACCTGAACCATCGCCGCGTGGCGGTGGTGGGCACCACGATCGTGAAGGACCTGAACCTGGGCAACCAGCCGGAAGGCCGTTTCATCCAGATGTTCGGTGAATGGTTCAAAGTCATCGGCGTGCTGCACTCCCTGGGTTCGTTCCTGGGCTTCGACCAGGACGCGCGCATCTACATCCCCTACGGCACCGCACACAGCCTGCTCGGCAGCGCCACCAACCCGGACATCCGGGTGGACATGGACATCGAGGACATCAAGCAGTTAGACGACATCAAGGGACGCATCACCCAGGTGTTGCGCCGACTGCATCGCCTCAAACCCGGCGAAGACGACGATTTCCAGGTGCAGACCGCGTCGCAACTCGCCGACAGCATCAACCAGATATTCAACTCCGCCACGGTGATCCTGGGCGGCATCGTCAGCATCGCGC
Organism: Gammaproteobacteria bacterium; assembly: GCA_036500225.1. Lineage (GTDB taxonomy): Bacteria > Pseudomonadota > Gammaproteobacteria > Natronospirales > REEB76 > DASUBN01. Next base: position 64,945 of record DASYCJ010000003.1, on the reverse strand, counting down.
TCTTGGTGGGCGGCATCGGCATCATGAACATCATGTTGGTCTCGGTCACGGAACGCACCCGCGAGATCGGCATCCTCAAGAGCTTAGGTGCACGGCGTTCCGACATCCTGCTGCAGTTCCTAATCGAAGCAGTGACATTGTCGTTGCTGGGAGGGTTGATAGGACTGGTACTGGGTTACGGCATAGGACTGCTGGTGGTGAAGCTGGTACCCGCCTTCCAGGGTGCATACGTGCCGTTCTGGGCCGTGGCCCTGGCCATGGGTTTCTCCATGGTGGTGGGTGTGGTGTTCGGCATCGCGCCGGCCGCGAAGGCCGCCAGCCTCGACCCCATCGACGCGCTGCGCTACGAGTAACGGTATGTACACCTTCAGTGAAGCGCTGCGTTCGGCCCTCCAATCCATCCGCGCCCATAAGCTCAGGAGTTTCCTCACCACCCTCGGCATCATCATCGGCGTGATGGCGGTGGTGACGGTGGTGTCGCTCATCCAGGGCTTCAGCCAGTCCATCAGCAGCCAGTTCGCGGGCTTCGGCACCGACAGCCTCACCATCAGTTCCTACCTGCCCTTCAAGGAGCAGTTACAGGGCAAGACCGCCTACATCACTCCCGATGACATGCTGACCATCCAGCACGAGGTGCCGGGCATCAGCGGCGTGACGCCACTCATGGCCCTCGGCCAGTTCGGCAGCAGCGTGCAGTACAAGGGCCAGAGCAACTCCTCGCAGATCTCCGGCGTGACCCAGGGCTATGCCACGGTGTTCAGCCAGTACCCTGATCAGGGGCGCTTCATCACCCCCGCCGATGACCTCACCCACCGGCGCGTGGCCGTTGTCGGCCAGACGGTCATCGACAACCTGCACCTGCCGACAGACCCGCTGGGCCAGTACTTCCAGATCGCCGGCCAGTGGTTCGAGATCGTGGGCGTCATGCATAAGCAAGGTTCGATCTTAGGCCAAGACCAGGACAACTATGTGCTGATACCGTACGGCACCGCCCACAGCCTACTGGGCGGCGCCAAGAAAGAGGACATCCAGATCGAGCTCAAGGTGAACGACACAGCGCAGATGGATGCCACCTCCGAGCGCATCCGGCAGATACTGCGGCGCCAACACCGGCTCAAGAACGGCCAGGACGACGACTTCAAGGTACAGACCGCATCGCAGTTCACCGATTCCTTCAAGAGCATCCTGGACATGCTGACGTACGTGTTGGGCGGCATCGTCGGCGTATCGCTGCTGGTCGGCGGCATCGGCATCATGAACATCATGCTGGTGTCGGTCACGGAGCGTACTCGCGAGATCGGCATCCTCAAGAGCCTGGGCGCCCGGCGCAGCGACATCCTGGTGCAGTTCCTGTTGGAGGCGGTGGCGCTGTCCATGCTGGGTGGCATCATCGGCCTGATATTGGGCTATGCCCTCGGCAGTCTCATCGTCCATGCCGTCCCTGCCTTCCGCGGCGCCGAGGTGCCCCTGTGGGCGGTGCTGCTCTCCATCGGTTTCTCCACCAGCATCGGCGTCATCTTCGGCATCACCCCCGCCGCCAAAGCCGCCGCCTTGGATCCCATAGACGCGTTAAGATACGAGTAACCAAGAACAAGGTTGCTCAGCATGACGGCCAAGACCGTGCCTACCCTGGTGGGTCACCGGGGCTATCCCGAACGCTATCCCGAGAACACCCTCATCAGTATCCAGGCCGCGGTGGAAGCCGGTGCGCCCTGGTTCGAATTCGACGTACAGCTCTCCGCGGACCGGGTGCCCTTCCTCTGCCACGATGACTCCCTGCTGCGCACTGCGGGGCTCGACCGGCTGATCATGGATATGAGCGCTGAGGAGTTGGCGGGCGTGGACGTGGGTGAGAAGGCACGTTTCGGCGCCAAGTACGCCGGCACGCCGCCCACGCCTCTCGCGGAACTTGTGACCTGGTTCAACACCCATCAGGGCGTGCAGGCTTTCGTGGAGATCAAGGCCGAGAGCCTCGATCACTTCGGCCATGAACCCGTGGTGCAGAGGATCATGCAGGCCGTGAGGCCGGTGTTGGATCGTTGTGTGATCATCTCCTTCGATGCCCTCTCCCTGAAGCTCGCGCGGCAGATGGGCGCGGGTCCGGTGGGCTGGGCCCTGGACGACATCGGTCCCGCCGCCGTGAAGGCCGCCACGGAATTCAAACCCGAATATCTATTCGTGGGGGACCAGCGCTTCACCCAAGCCCATGCCGCCTTCAAGGGCAAGTGGCAGTGGGCCGTCTACCAGACCCAGGATCCCGCCCACGCAGTGCAACTCACGGAACAAGGCGCGGACCTGGTGGAGACCAATGCCATCGGTGACATGCTGAAGGCATTCGCTTAAATACCATGAGCGACACCTACGACCTCGCCATCATCGGTGCCGGCATCCACGGCGCGGGAGTAGCGCAGGCAGCCTCCGCCGCCGGATACAGCGTCTTGCTGCTGGAGAAGCGCGGTATCGCCTCAGGTACCTCCAGCCGCTCCAGCAAGCTCATCCACGGGGGCTTACGCTACCTCGAACAGATGCAATTGGGGCTGGTGCGGGAGTGCTTGCAGGAGCGGGAATTGCTGCTGAAGCTCGCTCCTGAATTGGTGAAGATCCGCCCCTTCTATATCCCCATCTATGCCGCCACCCGGCGGCGTCCCTGGCAGCTGTATGCAGGCTTGAGCCTGTATGCACTGCTGGCGGGTCCCGGACACCATGCCGCCTTCCGCACCCTGAAACGCGCTGAATGGGATTCTCTGGGCGGCCTCAGCACCGACGGTCTGCAGCAGGTGTTCCAATACTGGGACGGCCAGACCGATGATGCGGCTCTCACTCGCGCGGTATTACATTCCGCCAAGAGCATGGGCGCCGAGATACACATGCCTGCGGACTTCCTGGGTGCTGACCTCGAAGCGGAAGGTGCCACTCTGCGCTACCGGGAATCCGGACAGGAACGGCGCTGCCGTGCACGGGTGCTGGTGAACGCCGCCGGCCCCTGGGTGGCGGGTGTGGATTCACTCATCGCGCCTTTCACCAGCAGCGTGCAGAGCGACCTGGTGCAGGGCACCCACATCCTGGTGGACATCCCGGCCCAGGAAGGCATCTTCTACATGGAAGTGCCGGCAGACGGCCGTGCGGTGTTCCTGATGCCCTGGAAAGGCATGAGTCTCGTGGGCACCACCGAGAATCCCTTCGCTGGGCGAGAACCTGCAGCGACTGCACCCAGCGATCAAGAACAGGAATATCTGCGTAAGGTGGTGGAGCACTATTTCCCGGGGCGCCCCTTCAAGCAGACAGGCGCCTTCGCCGGCTTACGGGTCTTGCCACGGGATGCGGCCCGGCCCTTCGACCGGGGTCGTGAACTGATCCTGGGGACGGATCGCGGTTACAAGCCCCGAGTCATCAGTCTCTACGGCGGGAAGCTCACGTCCTACCGCGCGGATTCCCTCAAGGTGATACGCAAGATCCGTGGCGCACTGCCCACGCGGCAACGGCGCGGCGACACCGCCGAACTGCATCTGCAGCCCGTGGATTGAATGGCGGGCCGCGGCGTCCTGGCTTTGGATCAGGGCGGCCATGCCAGCCGGGCCATGGTGTTCGATCCGCAGGGGAAGATACTGGCCAGGGCTGAGCGCCGCATCGCCACCCGGCGCATGGGCAAGGCCAAAGTCGAGCATTCCCCCACCGCGCTACTGCGCTCATTGCAGGAAGCAGCTGAAGCCGCGATCCGGGCCTTGCCCCGTGGCACCGAGATCGAAGCTGCCGGCCTCGACACCCAGCGCTCCAGCATCGCCTGCTGGGATCGGCTGAGCGGTAAAGCCCTCTCCCCCGTGATCTCCTGGCAAGACCGGCGCGCGGCACGGCATGTCGCGGCGCTGATGAATCACTCCGCACGGGTGACCGAGCTCACGGGCCTCGTGCTCTCACCTCACTATGGCGCGAGCAAGCTCGTTTGGTGTCTGAAGAACCTGCCGGCCGTGAAGGAAGCGGCGCGTGCCGGACGCCTGGCCGCAGGTCCTCTGGCGAGCTATGCCGTCGCGGGGTTATTGGAAGGTCGTCCCTGCATCGCGGACCCGGTGAACGGCGCGCGCACCCAACTCTTGGATATCAGCCGCGGCGATTGGTCAGAGGAACTCTGTGAGCTCTTCGGAGTGCCGATAGACATCCTGCCCGGCTGCGTGCCCAACCATCATTCCTTCGGCGATTTCAAGGTCGCGGGGCGCACCATCCCTCTGACCGTAGTCACCGGCGATCAACCCGCTGCCCTGTTCGCGGATGGCGAACCCGAGGCGCATGTGGCCTACATGAACCTCGGCACCGGCGCCTTCGTGCAATGCCTGTCCGATCGACCGGTGCCAGGCCTGTTACGCAGCGTGTTGTGGCGCGATACGGATAGGACGCTCTATGCCCTGGAGGGCACCGTGAACGGTGCAGGCTCGGCGCTGGATGCCATGGCGAAGAAACTCAGGCTCGATGCAGCGCGCATGCTGCGCGCTCTGCCCGGCTGGCTCGATGCCGCCCAGGAGCCGCCGCTATACCTCAACGGCGTCGGCGGCCTCGGCGCACCCTACTGGCGCCCTGCTTTCCCTTCGCGCTTCATCGGCAAGGGCGGTCCAGACCGGAAGATCGTCGCGGTATCGGAGAGCATCGTGTTCCTGCTGCTGGAGAACCTGGCACGCATGCAAGAGGCGGGACTGCCCTTCACCACGTTGCGGGTGAGCGGCGGTCTCGCGCAACTGGATGCCTTATGCCAGCGGCTCGCGGATCTCAGCGAGCTGCCGGTGGAACGGCCGCTGCTGCATGAGGCCACGGCTCTCGGTCTGGCACGGCTTATGGGCGGTGCCTCAGAGGCACAGCCTGCCGCCTGTACCCACTTCCTGCCCGCATCCGCTCCGGCATTGGCTGCACGGCGACGGCGCTGGCAGGGCGAACTGCACGCGGCGCTCAAGCCCAAATGAAAAGGCCCGGCAGATGCCGGGCCTTTTGCATGATCCTTGAGACAGGATTACTGCTTGTCGCTCTTGACCGCCCAGGTGGGCGGCAGGGACGGCGTCCAGGAATCGAAACCATGGGAATCCCACACGGTGCCGGAGATGCCTTCGCCTTCCGAGACCAGGGACACGTCGTAGTTGCCGCCGCCGGAGAGCGCCGCCGTCACGTGCGGGTTGAACACCAGGCGGAAGTCGCCATGTTCGTTGGCCACCACGATGGCGAACATGTGGATGGGCTTGTAGGCGGCCTTGAAGGCCACGTCCAGCGTCGCATCACCGCCGTTGATCTGCAGGCTGTCGGAAGACAGGAGGTAGCCAGGATTCTGGCCGGCCATGTCGAGCTTGCCAGGATACGGAGCCACCGACCATTGGGCGGGGAAATCCTCACCAGGAGTCGTCGCAGCCGCCACCGCGGTGCTGGCAGCGGGTGCCGGGGTCGCGGCTGCTGCCGTCTTGGCGGCTGCACCGGTGGCAGCAGCGGCCGGAGCCGTGGCGACGTTCGCACCAGGCAGTTTCGGCGGCGAAGTCAGTACCTTGAAGCCGTTATCCACGGCGCCGAGATCGATCTGGGTGCCGTTGATCTCGAAGCTCTTGAAGCCCGACTGGTCCTTCAGGACCTTGCAGGTGGGCTTATAGAAGTCCGCCCAATCCAGCGAGGCGAAGTGCGCGGCGCACTGGCCATCGTTGACCTCGATGGAAGCCACCACCAGGTGGTCATTGGCGGGAAGTTCGGCGACGAGAGAATAGGGTTTGCCGGAGGAGCATCCGAACAGCGTCAGCAGCGCGCCCAAGGCGCCCACGCGTACGATCCAATGGGTCATGGTACGGCTGGTCATAGCGTCTGTCCCCGTGGTTGATGGCTGTGGATCGGCCTCGACGGCCTCGCAGAATCATAGACTGTTGCCACGCGGGAATCCACGGCCTGTTTTAGGCCAAAAACGCAGCAACTTTAGAGGCTTATGGCCAGGCGCGTGCCTTCCTCTATCGCCCGCTTGGCATCCAGTTCCCCTGCGAGCCTCGCCCCACCGATGAGGTGCGTCTCCAGGCCGACCAATCCTTCCTGCAGCTCTGTACGGCTCACCTGGCCGGCACAGATCACGACGTTGTCCACTTCGAGCAGCCTCGGTTCGCCGTGCACCTTGATGTGCAAGCCCTGGTCGTCGATGCGCTCGTAGCTCACGCCGCCCAGCATCTCGACCCCATGAGCCTTCAAGGATGCACGGTGGGCCCAGCCGGTGGTCTTGCCCAGGGTACGGCCGGGACGCGCCGGAGTGCGTTGCAGCAGCCACACCTGCCGCGCCGCGGGCGCGGGCTCGGGTCTCATGAGGCCGCCTCGATTCGCGTAGCTCTCATCCACGCCCCATTCCCGAAGGTAACGGTGGGCGTCGAGACTCGGGGAAGGCGGCGTCTGCACCAGGAACTCCGCCACATCGAAACCGATGCCGCCGGCACCGACGATGGCGACTCGTTTCCCCACTGCCTTGGCCTTAAGCAATACATCTATATATGAGAGGGTCTTGGGATGATCCATGCCAGAGATGCCCGGATCCCGGGGCAGCACGCCACTGGCCAGCACCACGACGTCGAAATCCGCGGTACGCAGGGCAGCCGCGTCCGCGGTCTGGCCGAGCTTCAGCTCGACGCCAGCCAACTCCAGCCGCCGCCTGAAGTAACGCAGAGTCTCGTGGAACTCTTCCTTGCCTGGGATGCGCTTGGCCATGTTGAACTGGCCGCCGATCTCTGCGGCTGCATCGAACAGCGTCACCCCATGGCCTCGCTCAGCGGCAGTGGCGGCGGCGGCGAGACCCGCAGGACCTGCACCCACCACCGCGATACGCCGCTTGCGGGCTGCGGGCTTGATGACTATCTCGGTCTCACGGCAGGCGCGGGGATTCACCAGGCAAGTAGCGAGCTTCTGTTCGAACACATGGTCCAAGCAGGCCTGGTTGCAGGCGATGCAGGTGTTGATCTCGTCGCTGCGGCCGGAAGCCGCCTTCTTCACCCATTCCGGGTCTGCCAGTAGTGGCCGCGCCATGGACACCATATCCGCCTGGCCCTCTGCCAGCACCTGCTCCGCGACTTCCGGCGTATTGATGCGGTTCACGGCGATGAGCGGGACCTTCACCTCACTCTTGAGCCGGCCCGTGATCCAGGTGAAGGCGGCGCGAGGTACGCGGGTGGCGATGGTGGGCACACGCGCCTCGTGCCAGCCGATGCCGGTATTGATGAGGCTGGCACCGGCCACCTCGATGGCCTTGGCCAGCGTCACCACCTCGCTCCACTCGCTGCCCTGCTCCACCAGGTCCAGCATGGAGAGCCGATAGATGATGATGAAGTCCTTGCCCACTGCTTCCCGGGTACGGCGCAGGATCTCCACCGGCAGGCGCATGCGCCGCGTGAAATCACCACCCCAGGCATCGTCCCGCTTGTTGGTGCGGGGTACGGTGAACTGGTTGATGAAGTAGCCCTCGGAACCCATGACTTCGACGCCGTCGTAGCCCGCCTTGCGGGCGCGCACCGCGCAGGCCACGAAGTCGTCGATCTGCTTCTCGACGCCGCGCTCGCTCAGCGCGCGCGGTTTGAAAGGCGTGATGGGGGATTTGAGGGATGTGGCCGACACCGAGAAAGGGTGATAGGCGTAACGCCCCGCGTGCAGGATCTGCATGCAGATATGACCGCCTTCTGCATGCACTGCGTCGGTGACGCGCCGATGCCGGCCCACTTCCCAGGGCCGGCTGAGCTTGGACGCGAAGGGCGCCAGGGAGCCCACCAGGTTCGGCGCGATGCCGCCGGTGACGATGAGACCGGCGCCGCCCCGGGCCCGTTCGGCGAAATAGGTGGCGAGCTTGCCGTAGTCCCGGGCATGGTCCTCGAGACCGGTATGCATGGAACCCATCAACACCCGGTTGCGCAGTTTGACGAAACCGAGATCCAGGGGCGCCAGCAGATGCGGATAGCGACTAGCGGACATTCTGCGGGACCCGGAGGGCTATTCCGCCCAGAGACGTAGCAGGTTGGCGTGTATCTTGTTCGCGAGCCGTCCCTCTTCGGAGCCCGGAGCCGCATCTTGCACTGCACGAGCGAGGCGCATGACGTCTGCCAGCAGCTCGCGCTTGGCTTCGTCGCGTATGAAACTTTGGATGGTGACGATGGCCGCGAGCCGGCTGCCACGGGTGACGGGGTTGGCTCGATGCAACTGCCCTGCCGGATAGACGATCGCCTGATTGATGTCGAGCTTGATGACTTGTGCGCCATCCGCGCCCTCCACCACGAGCTCGCCGCCCTCATATTCCTCGCGTCGACTCAAGAACAAGGTCATCGCAAGATCGGTACGGATCTTCTGGTTGGGCGCGCCCACCAGGGAGAAGTCCACGTGAGCGTGGTAATACATGCCGACGTCATAGCGGTTGAACATGGGAGGCATCAGATGCTTGGGCACCGCCAGGAACTGGAACACCTGATGCCGCGAAAGCGCGTTCACGACCACTTCCTGGAGCCCCGGCAAGCTGGGGTCCCGTTCGCCGATCTGCAGGTTATTCTTGCGGCCGCGTGAACCATCGCCGGCGGTACCGGCGCCGGAGACATATTGGGCACGCTCCATGGCCGCGCGGGTCTGCTCAAGCTCGGTGGGTGACAGAACGTTATCCAGCATGATCAGCATCATGGTTCCCCGTTCGTCGGCCGGCGCGATGTGTCGCACATTATCATAGGAAGCCATCCGCAGCGCGCCACAGATACCAGGCCGCGACCGAGCGATACGGCGACCATGCGCGACCGGCACGTTCGACGGTCGAGTAGGCTGGAAGTCGCTTCATGTCATAGACCCGCTGCAAGCCCTTGCGTATGCCTAAGTCCGTCACCGGCAGTACATCGGGCCTGCCCAAGGTCGAGATCAGGAACATCTCCACGGTCCAGCGGCCGATCCCGCGTACCTGGGTCAGGCGCTCGATGATCTCCTCGTCCGGCAGTTTCCTGAGATGCCGGATCTCCGGCACCGTGCCGTCCAGGGCCTTGGCGGCAAGATCGCGGATCGCCAGCACTTTATTGCGGGATAGGCCGGCACTCCGCAAGACGGTGTCCGGCAATCCCAGCAGTAACTCAGGATGGGGACCGTGTTCGGCTGGGAACAGCGCCACCACCCGGCCATGGATGGTGCCGGCGGCCTTGCCCGACAGTTGTTGATAGGTGATGGCCCGCAGCAGGGAATGGAAAGGACTGTCGGTGGGCGTGAATTCCAGGCCGCAACGACCCACCTGCGCGATGGCCTTCGCGAGCCGTGGATCGCTGCGACGCAGATGCCTTAAGGCCGCCCGCGCGTCGTGCCGCGATTTGTCATTTGCCGTCTGTGTCAATGCGTATCACCCTATTGCCAAGTGGGGCGCCGGGGCTCAACCTAAGAGCCAGAAGAATACCTTCAAGGATCAGGTACCCCTCATGTCGCAGAAAGACCTGGTAGCCGCGCTGCTTGCGGCGCTCGAGAAAGACCCGGACATCAATCTGCACGAATCCCCCATCCACGTCACCTATCATGACAGCCTGCGCCTCGAAGGCGAAGTGGCCAACATCATCGTCAAGCGCAAGGCCCGGCGCATCGCCATGCAGCTCTCGGGCCTCAGCGATATAGAAGACAAGCTATTGTTGCGTCCCGGCGAGAAACGCGTCGGCAAGGCGCTGCTGGACGCCGTGACCTCGGCCCTCTCCCAGGAACCGGCTTTCCGCGATATCGCCGTGCACCCTCATCCTGCCACCGAGACCGGTGACCGGGCCTGGATCGGCGTCGGCGTGGAAGGCTGCGTGGTGCGCCTGGACGGCCAGGTGAGCAGTCTCTCGCACCGGCGGCTGGCGGAAGTCATCGCGTGGTGGGTGCCGGGCAGCTGTGATGTACACAACCACATGCGCGTCAAACCGGCGGAGAAGGACAATGACGATGAGATCTCGGACGCTGTGGCCATGATCCTGGAGAAGGACCCGCTGCTGCATGCCGAGACCATCAGCGTCCATACCCGTAACCGGGAAGTGACCCTGCAGGGCGCGGTGCACTCCCACGAGCAGCGGCGCATGGCCATCTATGATTGCTGGTACGTGCCGGGCGTGCATGAAGTACATGACCGCATGCAGGTCCAGGGTTAGGGACCCGCAACGCAGGCCGGCGCTGGTGGCCGGGGATGCTCCATGAAGATAGTCGTAGGGGTGCTCTACTCGCTGCTGCCCGAGATCGTGGTGTTCGCGATCGCGGCGCTCCTGGCTGCCCAGGTGAGCACCTTCCCCGCCGCGGGCCGCCTGGCGGTGGAGATCAGTGCCGCCGCGATCCTGGTCGCCGCCTTGGGGCTGAGCGTCCAGTTCAACCGCAGCCGCATATCCTTCGGGCTGCTGACCTTGATCGGCGCCTACCTCGCGAGCTTCGCCCTCTCCCGCCTGGATGACCCGGTGAAGCGCGCCATCCTGGACGGCGGCCTGTGCCTGATGTTGCCCCTGGATGTATTGATCTTCGCCTTCATACCGGAGCGCGGTGTGTTCAGCCGTTACGGCGGCCTCTGGTTCGGCGTCCTGGCCGGTGAGACCCTGGCCCTCTGGGCCCTGACCGCCTTCCATAGCCCGCTCGTGGCCCACGCACTGCAAGTGCAGTTCACCCAGATGAAACTGCTGACCCACATCGACGTCAGCCAACCTGCACTGCTGCTGATCGGCTTAGGCCTGCTGTGTTTCAACGACCGGTTGTTGTGGCGCCACGATGCGGAGAGCGCCGCCTTCTTCCTCGCCATGGTCTGTGTGCTACCGGTGCTGCATGGCTCGGAACTGGCGCGCTCGGCCCTGTTCCTGGGAGCCGCGGGCCTGGGCTTCGGCTATGCGGTGATCCAGGGCTCCTGGAGCATGGCTTATCTCGATGAACTCACGGGCCTGCCGGGACGGCGCGCCCTGGAAGAACAGATGCGCCAGTTGGGTGGCCGTTACGTCATCGCCATGGTGGACGTGGACCACTTCAAGCATTTCAACGACCGCTATGGCCACGACGTGGGCGACCAGGTGTTGCGCTTCGTGGCCTCGCGCCTGCAACGACCAGCGCTGCTCGGCAAACCCTTCCGCTATGGTGGCGAAGAGTTTTGCCTGCTGTACAGCAACCGTGACTTGTCCCAGGTGAAAGACGAACTGGAGCAGGTGCGTGCCGACATCGAGTCCTGCCGCTTCGACCTGCGCCAGGGGGGCCGACGCAACGAGGACACGGGGCCCGGGGATCCTCACACCGACATGCTGTCCATCACCGTCAGCATCGGCGCCGCCCAGCACGGCGAGCATCTGGATGAACCCTGGACGGTACTCAAGGCCGCGGACAAGGCCCTCTACGATGCCAAACACGCGGGCCGCAACCGCGTGAGCTTAGGAGGCGTCTGAGCATGTATCTGGACGCGGGCGGCACCGGTTTCGCGATCTTGATGCTGCTCCTCGCGACAGCGTGTTTCCTGTTCTGGAACGACAGCCTGCGGGCCCGGGACCGGATGGTGCAGAGTTGCGCGCGCCTATGCCGTGAACTCAAGGTGCAATTCCTGGACGAGACCGTGGCCCTGGACCGCATCCGCCTGGCGCGCAGCAGCCGGGGCTGGCCGGAGTTCATCCGCATCTATAGCTTCGAGTTCAGCGGTACCGGCACGGACCGCTGGCAGGGCCGCGCTACCCTCGCGGGCCAACGAGTCCTGTCGGTGCAGTTGGATCACCCGGAGGGTGTGACCATCCTCGGTGCCGGAGCACAGGTCTCGCCTGAGACCCCGCGCCTGACCCGCGGCACCACCGAGACGGAAGACCCGCGCCTGCATTGAGTCTTTACGCTGTTGTGACAGCCCCCTGCCTCGTCTAATATCGCCGGGTCCCTTGCGGCTCATGGCCCCAGGGGGTTATCCAACCGCCATAGGGGTCTAACGACATGACAGCTCCCGACAAGGTCCGACGCGAAGCCGGTGTGATCGGCCTGCTCTACGCGAGTCTCGGCAGCATCATCGGCTCCGGCTGGCTGTTCGGCGCCCTGAACGCCTCCATGCAGGCGGGCCCCTTCAGCATGGCCTCCTGGACCATCGGCGCCACCGCGGTGCTGTTCCTGGCCTTCGTCTTCGCTGAACTCTCCACCATATTCCCTAACTCCGGGGCCCTGGTACACATGACCCATGTCAGCCACGGCGACATGTTGGGCAAGATCTGGAGCTGGATCCTGTTCCTGGCCTTCGTCTCGGTGCCGCCGGTCGAAGTGATCGCGGTGCTGACTTATACCAACACTCTGTGGCCCGGTTTCCTGGATGCCCAGGGCCTGCTCACCGCTCGCGGCACTGGCAGCGCCATGGTGCTCCTGGCCCTGGTGGTGGCCCTCAACTTCATGGCCATCCGTCTGGTCATCTACATCAACAGCATCGCCACCTGGTGGAAGATCCTGGTACCGGTAGCCACCATCTTCATCCTGATGGCCTACTCGTTCCATCCGGGCAACATGGTCTCGCACCTGGACAGCACCCCGGTGAGCGGCATCTTCACCGCCGTCGGCACCGCCGGCATCATCTTTAGCTTCCTGGGCTTCCAGCAGGCCATCGCCCTCGCCGGCGAGACCCGTAACCCCGGCAAGTACGTCCCCATCGCGCTGATCGGCTCGGTGATCATCGCGCTCATCATCTATCTCGGCCTGCAGTTCGCCTTCATCGTGGCCCTGCAACCCGCCGACATCAGCGAAGGCTGGACCCACCTGCACTTCGCCGGCATGTTCGGGCCCTTGGCGGCCATCCTGCTCACGGTAGGCGCTGCTTGGTGGGCGTGGGTGCTGTACTTCGACGCGGTGGTCTCGCCTCTGGGTACCGCCTTCATCTACGTCACCGGCAGCCCGCGCATCCTGATGGCGGCCGGCGAGATGGGCGGCGCCCCTTCGGCGGTAGCCAGGCTCAATCGCCACGGTGTGCCGTGGATCGCTCTGGTGGTGACTTACGTCGCCGGCGCGGCCTTCTTCTTCCCCTTCCCGTCCTGGACCAAGCTCGTGTCCGCAGTGTCCTCAATCACCGTGCTGTCCTACGCCATCGGCCCGGTGATCCTGCTGCACCTGCGCCGCATCCTGCCGGACGTGAACCGCCCGTTCCGCCTGAAGGGCGCCGGCATCGTCTCGCTGATCGCCTTCATAGCCTCCAACTGGATCATCTACTGGACCGGCAACTACGTGATGAGCGTGTTGTTCGTGCTGGTGGGTGGCTACGTGATCTTCCTCTTGGTCTGGCACCTCTTGGTCAAGCGTCAGCCCGCCTCGACCCTCGGCTGGCAACAGGCCTGGTGGCTGCTGCCCTACTTCGCGGGCATGTGGATCATCAGCTTCCTCGGGCCTTCCTCGAGCGGCATGGGCGGCAACGACACCCTGGGCTTCTTCACCGGCATGGCGCTGGTGGCTGTGTTCAGCCCCTTCATGTTGCTCCTGGCGCTGAAGACCGGCCTCAGCACCAAGGACGCCCTGGCTCACTCCGCGAAAGTGGAAGCCATGGGTTCGCGTGGCATGGAGATCCCGATGCATTGATCCGGTAGCGATACCGGATGGAGAAAGGCCAGCTTGATGCTGGCCTTTTTTTATCAGTCGTAGTTCTTGCCGCGCAGGCGTTTCTTATCGCCTTGCCGCGTCTTGCTGTCGAGCCGCCGACGCTTGGAGCCCTTGGTGGGCTTGGTCTTCTTGCGGGGCTTGGGAGGATGCAGGGCCTGTTCGCAGAGGGCGATGAGCCGCTCCAGGGCATCGGCGCGGTTGCGCTCCTGGGTACGATGCCGCTGGGCCTGGATGATGAGTACGCCATCGTCCGTGACCCTCGATCCCGCCAAAGTTTCCAGTCTGAGGCGCACCCCCACCGGCAGATAGATGCTCTTGCGCAGGTCCCAGCGCAGTTCCACCGCGCTCGCTACCTTGTTCACGTTCTGCCCGCCGGGCCCCGAGGAGCGCACGAAACTGAACTGGAACTCGGTCGCATCCAGCATCAGGCCGTTGCTGAGGAATACCTGGGTCTCGCGACTCATAGGCGGGCCTCCATCTGCGCGATACGCGCCGGGTCGATATCGTAGTCCTTGCAGTCCACCACCTTCTCCACTTTCCAGGAGAAGCTGCCGTCGTGGATGCCGGGTGCCGCGAGGTTGAGCAGCGGCCGGCGCCGATAAGGCCGGCCTTCCCTATCGCGTACCAACATGACCACCGGCTTCAGACGACTGTCCGGGTTGCTGGACATGACGATACCGAGGGCGCCGGTGTTAAGTTCCACCAAGCTGCCGATGGGATAGATGCCGATGCAGCGGATGAACTCCTGCATCAGGTCCTCACCGAAATCGCGTGGCGCCCAGTGGAACATCATGTTGAGGCAGTTGGCCGCCGGGATACCGTCATGGTAGACGCGGTCGCTGCTGATGTCGTCGTAGACTTCCGCCACCGCCACCACCCGGGCATGTAGCGGGATCTCCTGGCCCTTCAGGCCGAAGGGATAACCCTGGCCGCCGACCCGTTCATGGTGCAGGTGCACCACTTCCAGGGCCGCATCCCCGAACCCACCCTGCTTGCGCAGCATCTGATAACCATCTATGGGATGCTTCTTGAGGATGTCGAACTCGTCTTCCGTGAGCACCCCGGGCTTGTCGAGGATAGTCACCGGTGTGCGCATCTTGCCCACGTCGTGCATCAGCGCCCCCATGCCCACTTGTTCCAGCAGATCCTTGGTCATCCCCAGGTGCGAACCGAAGGCCACCGCCAGCACTGCGGTGTTGAAACAATGATCCGCGGTATGGGAGTGCCGGTCCTTGAGGTTGGTGAGCCATAAGGCAGCCTGCGGGTTCACTGCCACCAGCTCCACGAGTTGTTGGACCATGACCCGGGTCTCACGGGCATCCATGAGCTGGCCCAGGCGGGCGTCCTCCATGACCCGCTGCAGGTGGGGATAGAGCTTCTGGCGATAGTCCAATACCCGCCGCACCGCCAGCCGGAAACCGGTACGGGCGGGGGTCTCTTTGACCCCCGGTATGGTGAGGTCAGTCGCTGCTTCCTGGGCCTCCCCGCTACCCTCCGAGGCACCACCCAAGGCCCGTGCCTCGTCGATATAGACGTGCTCACAGCACTCCCTGAGGGCCGCCAGCTGGTCTGGGGACTCGACGGAGAAGCCCTGGAACAGGAAGGGACTGTCCAGCCAGGGCCGGTCCAGCTCCACCACATACATCCCCAGGCTCACTTGGGAAACAGGTATTTTTTTGGCCATTTGCCGCGTATTATGCCAGCCGGCCCGGGGGGCCAGGCTCCTTAAGGGCCTGGGGGACCCTGCCTGGAAATGCCCGTTTTCGGCGTCAACCTGCCCTCCGAGAAGGCGTTATAGCCCTCGACAGGACGTCATTTGAGCCCGAGACAGGATGTCCGGCCAAGCCGCCAGGTGACTGGCAAGATTGGGGGCACGCTATCC
This sequence comes from Gammaproteobacteria bacterium, assembly GCA_036500225.1. Lineage (GTDB taxonomy): Bacteria > Pseudomonadota > Gammaproteobacteria > Natronospirales > REEB76 > DASUBN01. Next base: position 49,533 of record DASYCJ010000003.1, on the reverse strand, counting down.
ACCCGCGATAAGGGTGGAGGTTTTGCAAAACCAAAGTATCTGTATCCAACGTCAACTTTAACTGGAGTACTCAGAATGAAGCGTCAGATCGTAATCAGTGCTATCGCCGCCTCCCTGCTGGCCTTCGCCGGCGTGACCCTGGCCGCCCCGGCCGCTTCCACCGCTGCTGCCGCCCCGATGGCTGCCCCGGCCGCTACGGCCCCCGCTGCCGACAAGGCCCCGGCCAAGAGCATGAAGAAGTCCAGCAAGCACAAGAAGCACCACAAGTCGAAGGCCCCCGCTGCTTCGACCGGCGGCAAGTAATCTCTGACTTTTAGAGATGGGAAGGGGCGCGCAGTAATGCGCGCCCTTTTTCTTTGTGCGTCTAAATAAGAAATCTATGATCCGGGATTTTTCTAGCCGTCCCTGACAACAGAGCAGATATCTCTCAATACCCCGCCATGCCATCCTGGCATGGCCTTCGCTAGGTGCTCGCCCGGGGGGTGAGCACGCTCGGCTCAGCCATATCGCCCTGTGATGTAATCTTCCGTCTGTTTCTTGGCGGGGTTCGTGAACAGCGTGCTGGTATCCGCGAACTCGATCAGGTCCCCCAGATACATGAACGCGGTGTAGTCCGAGACACGGGCCGCCTGCTGCATGTTATGGGTGACGATGACGATGGTGTAATCCTTCTTCAGCTCCGCGATGAGCTCTTCTACCTTCAGGGTCGAGATCGGATCCAGGGCCGAGGCCGGCTCGTCCAGCAGCATGACCTCGGGTTTCACGGCGATGGCGCGGGCGATGCACAGGCGTTGTTGCTGGCCGCCTGAGAGACGGGTGCCGCCCTGGTGCTGCTTGTCTTTGACCTCATCCCACAAGGCCGCCTTGCGCAGCGCCCATTCCACTCGCTCGTCCATCTCGTTGCGCGGCACCCGCTCATAAAGACGTACGCCGAAGGCGATGTTCTCGTAGACCGACATGGGGAAGGGCGTCGGCTTCTGGAACACCATGCCGACCTTCGCCCGCAGCAGGTTGAGATCCTGGTTGGCGGCCAGGATGTTGCTGCCATCCAGCATCACCTCGCCCGTGGCGCGCTGTTCGGGATACAGGCCGTAGATGCGGTTCAGGGTGCGCAACAGCGTGGACTTGCCGCAACCGGAGGGGCCGATGAAGGCCGTCACCTGCTTTTCGGGGATCGCCATATCGATGCCATGCAGGGCATGGAAGCGGCCGTAATAGAAATCCAGCTTGCGGATGTCTATCTTGGGGTTGTCGATCTGCGGTACATCTCTGCGGACTGCGTTCATGGTCATTTCCCGAATGAGTTGGCGCGCAGCAGGAACCGTGCCGCGATGCTAAGGACCAGGATAGCCGTGGTGATCATCAAGGCCGCTGCCCAGGCCAGGTCCTGCCAGCCCTGGTAGGGGCTCATAGCGAACTGGAAGATCATCACCGGCAGGTTGGCCATGGGTTGGGACATGTCGGTGCTGTGGAACTGGTTGTTGAGAGCCGTGAACAGCAAGGGCGCGGTCTCACCGCTGATACGGGCTATACCTAAGATCACGCCGGTGAGCATGCCTGCGAGAGACGCCCGATACACGATGTGCACCGTCACCTTCCAGCGCGGTGCACCCAGGGCTGCTGCCGCCTCACGCATCTGGTCCGGCACCAGGCGCATCATGTCCTCGGTGGTGCGCAGCACCACCGGCAGCATGATGATGGCGAGCGCAAGGCTCCCGGACCAGCCCGAGAAGTGGCCGAAAGGCGCCACCGCCACGCCATAGACGAACACACCGATGACGATGGAGGGCGCCGAGAGCAGGATGTCGTTGACGAAACGGATCACCGAGGCCAGGCGGTTCGCGCGGCCATATTCGGCGAGCCAGGTGCCGGCCATCAAGCCCACGGGCGTGCCCACGATCACGCCGATCGCCGTCAGCTCCAGTGAACCGATCATGGCATTGGCCATGCCACCCTGCGCTCCCGGCGGCGGCGTGTCGCTGGTGAACAAGGTCAGGTTGATGCTGTGCATCCCGTGGCTCACCAGAGTCCACAACAACCAGCCGAGCCAGAACAGGCCGAACACGGTAGCGACCATGGACATGAACAGGTTGAACACGTTCAAGCCGCGGCGGAACATATAGCGGCTGTTGAGTTTCATCAGGTCTTCGCCCCTTCTTTGGCCGCCACGCGCAGCAGCAGCAGTTTGGCGCAGGCCAGCACCACGAAGGTGACCAAGAACAGGATCAGACCCAAGGCGATCAGGGACGAGGTGTAAGTATCCCCCACCGCCTCGGAGAACTCGTTGGCCAGGGTCGAGGAGATGGTGTTGCCCGGCATGAACAGGGCCTTGCTGATGTCATGGCTGTTGCCGATGACGAAGGTCACGGCCATGGTCTCACCCAGGGCTCGACCCAGACCCAGCATGACACCACCCACCACGCCGATCCGGGTATAAGGCAGCACCACGCGCCACATGACTTCCCAGGTGGTGCAGCCGATGCCGTAGGCGGATTCCTTGAGCACGATGGGCACCACATCGAACACGTCCCGCATCACCGAGGTGATGAAGGGGATGACCATGATGGCGAGGATGAGGCCAGCCGTGAATACGCCTATGCCGATGGGTGGGCCCTGGAACAGGCCGCCTATCAACGGCCAGCTGCCGAGATGGGAGGTGATCCAGGGCTGGGCCTTGTCTGCGAATATGGGGGCGAACACGAACAGGCCCCACATGCCGTAGATGATGCTGGGGATGGCCGCCAGGAGCTCCACCGCGGTGCTCACGGGGCGGCGCAGCCAGTAAGGCGCGAGTTCGGTGATGAAGATCGCGATGCCGAAGCTCACCGGCACGGCGATGACCATGGCGATGGCCGAGGTGACCAGGGTGCCATAGATGGAGGTCAGGGCCGAGAAATGGCCGCCGACCGGGTCCCAATCAGTGCTGGTGAAGAACTTGAAGCCGAAGGTATGGAACGCCGGCCAGGCCTTGTAGATCAGGAGGCCGATGATGGCGAGTATCAGTCCCAGCACCGTCAGGGCCGCGATCTGAGTCAGGGTCTTGAACACCAGGTCCGCGACGTTATCGCGCCAGCGCGTGTTATGCGTGTTGCCGCTCACGGTGGTTCGTGCCCCTGTCTCTACGGTCTCTTCTGACAACACGTTCTCACCGGTGAGTTGCGGCTCTAAGGGCGCCATCGCGACCGAAGTGCCGCTACATAACCGGCCTCCCCGCCTGTCTGGTCGGGGCAGTCTAGGGGGGAAATATGGCACAAATATGACAGGCGAGGCAGCGGGACTTTCCCTGCCCGGGCAGCAAGGGCCAGGGCGGCGATATTTTGCCCAACCCGCGCGCTCAGGTAATGACAGGGACGGAAATCGCCCAGTCAGTTAAGTCCGAAGCGCCGGGTCAGCTGTGATTTGGCCCACTGCGTGAGGACGATGTAGCCCACCATGATCAGGGGCATCACCGCCAGGAACGACAGGGGCACCGGCACCATGCTGAGGCCATGGGCGACACTGCTGAAGGGCAGCCACATGCCCACAGCACACACGGCGATGGTGGTGAGGAACAGTGGCAAGCTCGGCCTGCTCTGCAGGAACGGCACCTTGCCGGTACGGATCACGTGCACGATGAGGGTCTGGCTGACGATGGACTCGATGAACCAGCCGGTCTGGAACAATCTCGCGTCGTGGTAGGCGTCGAAGAAATAGATCAGCACGCCGAAGGTCACGTAGTCGAACACCGAGCTGATGGGGCCGATCACGACCATGTACCAGCCGATGTTGCGCATGTCCCAACGCCGCGGCTTCTCGAGGTACTCCGGGTCCACGTTGTCCGTGGGGATGGCGATCTGGGAGAAATCGTAGAGCAGGTTGTTCACCAGCACCTGGATGGGCGCCAGGGGCACGAAGGGCAGGAACGCACTGGCGCCCAGCACGCTGAACATGTTGCCGAAGTTGGAGCTCGCGCCCATCTTGATGTACTTCACGATGTTGCCGAAGACCTTGCGGCCCTCCAGCACACCCTCCTCCAGCACCAGCAGGTTCTTCTCCAAGAGGATGATATCGGCCGACTCCTTGGCGATGTCCACCGCCGTATCGACAGATATGCCCACGTCCGCAGCCTTGAGGGCCGGGCCGTCGTTGATGCCATCGCCCATGAAACCCACCACATGGCCCTTGCGGTGCAGGGCGCGGATGACCCGCGCCTTCTGTTCCGGTGAGAGCTTGGCGAACACCGAGGTGGTCTCGGCAGCCTCCGCCAGCGCCTCATCGTCCATGGCCTCGAGATCCTTGCCCAACAGCAGGTTCGAGACCTCCAGGCCCACCTCGGAGCAGATCTTGCGGGTCACGGTCTCGTTGTCGCCGGTCAACACCTTCACGGCGACACCGTGCTGGTTCAATTTCGCGATGGCCTCCCCAGCACTCTCCTTCGGCGGATCCAGGAAAGCGATATAACCCAGGAGCACCATGCCCGACTCATCGGCCACGCTGTAGGCCCGCTTGGGTTCGATGCTCTCCTTATAGGCTACCGCGATGACCCGGAAGCCGTCTTCGTTGAGCGCGAGAGTCACATCCTTCAGACGTACTAGGTCGTCCGGCACCAGTTTCTCGATCTCACCGGCGATCTCGGCGCGGGTGCAGATGCTGAAGATCTCCTCCACCGCACCCTTGCAGACGATGACGTGGCGCTCCTCTTGTTCCTCCACCACCACCGACATGCGGCGGCGCTGGAAATCGAAGGGGATCTCATCGACCTTGCGGTAGTTCTTCTCTGGGTGCAGGTCGGCATACATGTCAACCTTCTCCAGTACCGCCACGTCCAGCAGGTTGCGCAGCCCGGACTGGTAGTAGCTGTTGAGGAAGGCGAACTCCAGCACCCGCTCGCTCTCGTTGCCGTGGATGTCCACGTGCTTCTCCAGGAACACCTTGTCCTGGGTGAGGGTGCCGGTCTTGTCGGTGCAGAGCACGTCCATGGCGCCGAAGTTCTGGATGGAGTTCAGGCGTTTGACGATGACCTTGCGGCGCGACATGACCAGGGCGCCCTTGGCCAGGTTGCTGCTCAGGATCACCGGCAGCATCTCGGGAGTGAGACCCACCGCCACCGCCATGGCGAACAGGAAGGCGTCGCCCCAGGCGTGCTTGGTGAAGCCATTGATGAGGAACACCAGCGGCACCATCACCGACATGAACTTGATCATGAGCCAGGTGAACTTGTGCACGCCCCTGTCGAAACTGGTCTGCACCCGTTCCACGCCGAGGGTGCTCGCGAGGGAACCGAAGTAGGTACTGGTGCCGGTCATGACCACGATGGCGATGGCGGTGCCGCTCACCACGTTGGTCCCCATGAAACAGAGGTTCGGCAGGTCCAGCGGACTGCCGGCGGCCTGCTCCACGGCGCGGGAGTTCTTCTCCACCGGCAGCGACTCGCCGGTGAGCGCCGACTGGTTGATGAACAGGTCCTTGGCTGAGAGCAGGCGCACGTCCGCCGGGATCATGTCGCCGGCAGAGAGCTGCACCAAGTCACCCGGCACCAGTTCGTCAAGAGGTACCTGCTTACGCAGGGCCTTGTAGCTGACCCGCGGTTCGCTCGGCGCCTCTTCGTCGCGATGGTCCTCGCGCTGCTCCTCGTCCTCCGGCTCCTCCACCGGCTCGCGGCGCAACACCGTGGCGGTGGTCTTGACCATGGCCCGCAGCTTCTCGGCGGCATTGTTGGAACGGGACTCCTGCACCCAGGAGAGGCCCACCGACAGCACCACCATGAAACCGATGATCACGGCGCCGTCGTAATCATGGGTCAACACCGACACCACGGTGAGGACGATGAGCAGGATGTTGAGGGGGTTGGCGAGCCGGGTGAACAGCTCATAGAAGAAGCCGTGCTCGACTTCACGGGACACGGTGTTGGGGCCGTATTCTGCCAGCCGCTCCTCGGCTTCCGACTCGATCAGGCCCTGGATGCTGGTCTTGAATTCGTCGAAGGTATCGTCTGCCGCCATGCGGCTGACTTCCACCAGGCGCGCAGAGACGCGCGCGCCACGCTGATCTTGAGCGTCCTTCTTGCCACGCAGCAGTCGACGGAACCTTTCGAAAGCCATGCCTAAAGCCTCACGCTACACCCCTCAATAGGGGTGCCATTTCATGCTCGTGTCGGCAGCATCATCGGCTATGCAGGATAGACGGATCACGCCGCGCTAGACCCTCCACATGGACAGGCAGGCGCGGCTCAAGCTCGGGCTTCAGTCGCGCAGAGTGCCGCTGCAGCGGCGGAGGGATCGATTTAAACAGCTACTGCCCACGGGGGCCTCTCATGACCTGATTGGCGCGGATGCTAGTCCCGCCACTGCGGGGCTGTCAACGTCTTTCGCGGAACTACAGGGATCGGGACGCAAAAGAAATCGCCCCGGTACCTCTCGATACCGGGGCGACGTCAGTCCCGATGGGATCCTGTTGGATCAGTGGGTGCTAGCAGCCGGAGCAGCAGTGCTGGAAGTAGCCGCCGCGCCCTTCTTCATGTTATCGCGATTCTTGATCGCGGCCTTCGTGTCGGCCTTAATGTCCTTATTTTCAGTCTTAATCCCGGTCTGGTCCTTCTTCACTTTGGTCTCGTCAGCCTTCACTGCAGCCTTGTCGCTCGCGACAGCGGCGGTGTTACCGGCCTTCTCATCTTTTTTCAGCTTGGACTCTTCCTTCTCATGAGCCTTGGCGTCCTTGGTCTCGTCCTTCTTGTCCTTCTTGACCTCAGACTGGGCCTTCTCAATCTTCCTGTTCTCTTGCACAGCCTTGGAGCGTTCCTGGGCGGCGGCACCGGTGGTGGAAGCCGGGGTGGTAGTGTCAGCCAGGGCCACGGAGGCCACACTCAGTGCCAGCAACGAACCCATCAGCACGGACATACGCTTCATAAAGACTCCTTTTGGTTTAAATGAGGATTCAGCCAAAAGGCTGCCCTTGGACTGAAAAACGGTACCCCACGCGACAGGTTGACCTCAGGATGGCAAAAATCTACGTAAACAGCCTAGAAGATGGCCTTGAGAGTCAGGGGTCGTAGGCTAAATTGGGAGCGAGCCACCGTTCAGCCTCGGCAAGTTCCATGCCCTTGCGGCGGGCATAGTCCGCAGCCTGGTCCCGGTCGATACGCCCCACAGCGAAATAATGGGACTGGGGGTGGGAGAAATACAGCCCGCTCACGGCCGCTGCCGGCCACATGGCGTAGTGCTCGGTGATGGTGATGCCAGCCCGCCGTTCCACGTCCATGAGCTGCCAGAGGGTGCCCTTCTCCGTGTGCTCCGGGCAGGCCGGATAACCCGGGGCCGGCCGGATACCTTTGTACTCCTCGCGGATCAGGGCCTCGTTGTCCAGGCCCTCGCCTGCCGCATAGCCCCAGGACTCGCGCCGCACCTTGAGGTGCAGGTACTCGGCGAAGGCTTCCGCGAACCGGTCTGCCAGGGCTTTCAGCATAATGGCGCTGTAATCATCATGGTCCGCCTCGAAAGCCTTGACCCGGGATTCGATACCGATACCCGCAGTCACGGCGAAGGCTCCCACATAGTCTGGTCCGCGGCCGACCGGCGCCACGAAATCTGAGAGGCAGCGGTTGGGCCTGCCATCGGGTTTCTTCTGCTGTTGGCGCAGGAAGTGGAACGCGGTCAGGGTATGGCTGCGATCCTCATCCCGATACAGGATCACGTCATCGCCTTCAGCGTTGGCCGGGAACAGGCCGAACACACCCCGGGCGGTGAGCCATTTCTCGGAGATGACCTTGTCCAGCATGGCCTGAGCATCGGCGAACAGCTTGCGGGCGGTCTCGCCCTTCTCCGCATCGTCCAGGATCTTGGGATAGCTGCCCTTCATCTGCCAGGCATGGAAGAACGGCGTCCAGTCGATGAACGGCCGCAGGGTCTCCAGGGACATGTCCGCGATGTCATGGATACCCGGTTCCCGGGGCTTGGGCGGCACATAGCCATCCCACTCGATGGGCGTACGGTTGGCCCGCGCCGCGTCGAGACTCAACATCTGCTGGCCGCTGTCCCGACCGGCGTATTCAGCCCGCACTCCGGCGTATTCGTCCTGGATGGCCTTGATGACCGCCGCGCTGCCTTCGCCTAGCAGGCTCGATGCCACACTGACGGCACGGGACGCATCCTTCACGTGGGTCACGGCGCCGGTGTATTGGGGCGCGATGCGCACCGCGGTGTGGGTCTTGGACGTGGTGGCACCGCCGATCATGAGCGGGATGCTGAACTTGTCCCGCTGCATCTCCTTGGCCACGTGCACCATCTCGTCCAGGGACGGGGTGATGAGGCCCGAGAGACCGATGAGGTCCACCTGCCGCTCCCGGGCGATCTCCAATATCTTGTGGGCCGGCACCATCACGCCCAGGTCCAGCACTTCATAGTTGTTGCACTGCAGCACGATGCCGACGATGTTCTTGCCGATGTCATGCACGTCACCCTTCACGGTGGCCATGAGGATGCGGCCCTTGGGGCGCACCCCTTCCTGCTTCTCGGCTTCGATGTAGGGCGTGAGGATGGCCACGGATTTCTTCATGACCCGCGCGGACTTGACCACCTGGGGCAGGAACATCTTGCCGGCACCGAACAGGTCCCCCACCACGTCCATGCCGGCCATGAGCGGGCCTTCGATCACGTCCAGCGGGCGCTTGGCCTCGAGGCGCGCTTCCTCGGTGTCCACATCGATGTAGTCGGCGATGCCCTGCACCAGGGCATGCTTGAGTCGTTCCGTCACCGGCCAGCTGCGCCAGGCCAGATCCTGCACCTGCTTGGCGCCGCCCTTGTCTAAGGTGGCAGCGAAGGACATGAGCCGCTCGGTGGCATCGGGGCGCCGGTCCAGCAACACGTCCTCGACGTGTTCCAGGAGTTCCTTGGGTATCTCCTCATAAACCGCGAGCTGGCCCGCGTTGACGATACCCATGTCCATGCCGGCCTTGATGGCGTGGTACAGGAAGGCCGCGTGCATGGCCTCCCGCACCTTGTCGTTGCCGCGGAAGGCGAAGGACACGTTGCTGACGCCGCCGCTGATCAGGACTCCCGGCAGGCGGCGCTTGATCTCCTTGACGGCGGCGATGTAGTCGATGGCATAGCGGGCATGGGTCTCGATGCCGGTGCCGATGGCGAAGATATTGGGATCGAAGATGATGTCCGACGACGGGAAGCCGAGCTTCTCGGTCAGCAGCTTATGCGCGCGTTCGCAGACCACGATGCGTCGCTCCAGGGTGTCGGCCTGGCCCTGCTCGTCGAAGGCCATGACTACCACCGCGGCGCCGTAACGGCGCGCCAGGCCCGCCTGGCGGAGGAAGGATTCCTCGCCTTCCTTGAGGCTGATGGAATTGACGATGGATTTGCCTTGCACGCACTTCAAGCCCGCTTCGATGATCTCCCAGCGGGAGGAATCCAGCATCATCGGCACCCGGGCGATATCCGGTTCCGCGGCCAGGAGCGACAGGAAGCGCACCATGGCGGCCTTGCCATCCAGCAGGCCCTCATCCATGTTCACGTCCACCACCTGCGCGCCGTTCTGCACCTGCTCGCGGGCCACTTCCAAGGCGGTCTGGTAGTCGCCCGACAGCACCAGTTTCTTGAACTTAGCGGAACCCGTGACGTTGGTGCGCTCACCCACGTTCACGAACAGACTGCCCGGCAGTATGTTGCAGGCCTCCAGTCCCGCGAGCCGGCAACCGGCGCCGGTGGCGGGCCGCTGCCGCAGGGCACGCCCTGCGACCGAAGCCTTGATGGCGCGGATATGATCCGGCGTGCTGCCGCAGCAACCGCCCACGATATCCACAGTGCCCTCATGAGCCCAACCGCCGAGATGCTCGGACATGTGCGCCGGGGTCTCGTCATAGCCGCCGAAAGCGTTAGGCAGCCCCGCATTGGGATGGGCGCTCACGTAGCAGTCTGCCAACTGGGAGAGTTCCTCCACATAGGGCCGCAGCTGATCCGCGCCTAAGGCGCAGTTGAGCCCGATGCTGAAGGGCCTCACATGCCGCACCGAGTTCCAGAAAGCCTCTACCGTCTGGCCCGAGAGAGTGCGGCCCGATAGATCGGTGATGGTCGCGGAGATCATCACCGGTACCCTGTGGCCCGACTTCTCGAAGTGCTCTTCGATCGCCACCAGCGCGGCTTTGCAATTCAGGGTGTCGAAGATGGTCTCGACCATGATGAGGTCGGCGCCGCCGTCCAGGAGACCGCGCACTGCATCAGCGTATGCGTTCTTCAGCTCGTCGAAACTGACGTTGCGGAAACCCGGATCTTCGACCTTGGGCGAGATGGAAGCGGTACGGTTGGTGGGCCCGAGGATACCGGCCACGAAGCGCCGGCCACCGCCGGCATGCTGCATCTTGTCGGCCTCAACCCTGGCGATGCGTGCACCTTCCAGGTTCAACTCATAGGCCAGCGCTTCCAGGCCGTAGTCCGCCTGGGAGATGGAAGTGGAATTGAAGGTATTGGTCTCGAGGATGTCGGCGCCGGCGTCGAGATAAGCGCGGTGGATCTCCGCGATCACATCCGGCCGGGTGAGACTCAGGAGGTCGTTGTTGCCCTTGAGGTCCTTGGGATGCGCCTTGAAGCGTTCGCCCCGGAAATCGGCTTCCTCGAGCTTTCGCTCCTGGATCATGGTGCCCATGGCGCCATCCAGCACCAGGATACGCTCAGCCAATAACCGCTCAAGCTCGGTACGACAGTCCATTAAGTTCTCAAGTGCCGGTGACGGCGACAGATGGGGAAGTGACCGCAGGGCGGATGCCCAGCAGGCGACAGATGGCGCGCGACAACTCGGGGCGATTCAAGGTATAGAAATGGAACTGCTGTACGCCCTCATCCTGCAACATGCGGCATTGCTCGCCAGTCACGTGCGCGGCCACGAGCTTGCGGGTCTCCGGATCGTCATCTATGCCTTCGAAGAAGTCCGCCAGCCAACGCGGCACCGTAGCGCCGCAGCGGGCGCTGAACTTCTTGACCTGCTCGAAGTTGGTCACCGGCAGGATGCCGGGGATCACCGGCATGTCGATACGGTTGGCGGCGAGCCGATCGCGGAAGCGCAGGAACACGTCCACGTCGAAAAAATACTGCGTGAGGGCGCGGGTGGCGCCGGCGTCCATCTTGCGCTTCAGGTTATCCAGGTCTTCCTGGGGCGAGTGTGCCTCCGGATGCACTTCCGGGTGTGCAGCGACGCTGATCTCGAAATCCGCGATGCTCTTCAGGCCCGCCACGAGTTCCGCAGCATTGGCATAGCCCTGCGGGTGGGGTGTGAACGCGCCCTCTCCTTCCACGGGATCGCCGCGCAGGGCCACGATGTGGCGTACACCAGCCTGCCAGTAACGCTCGGCGATGTCGCGGATCTCGTCCTTGCTGGCGCCGACGCAAGTGAGATGTGCGGCGGGACGCAGGTTGAGGCGCTTCTGGATCTCGACCACCGTGTCATGGGTACGTTGACGCGTGGAACCACCGGCACCGTAGGTGACTGAGACGAAACGCGGAGACAGCGGTGCGAGGCGCTCCAACGCCTGCCACAGTTTCTTCTCCATCTCCGGCGTGCCGGGCGGGAAGAACTCGAATGACACACCGGGCACCAAGGGGAAGGCGCGGCGGTCCCAGGGAGTGGTAAGTGAGTTCATGACCTTAGGTTCAAACCTGCGCTATCGGTATGGAGCGACTTCTCTTCCAGGGATCCTGAAAGCAGAAGACCTGCTCAGCTGGGCCGTCGTGTGACGGGAGCTAAAGCAGGTCCATACGGGCATACCGCTTTAGCTGCATTTATAGAGCGCCCGCAAGCTGAGTCTCAAATCGGCGCTATGGAGATAAGTATCTGATAATTAAGCGGAAGTGTCAATGCCAGGACCTATCCTCGGCGCAGGTGCCTGACGTGCCGCCATATCCACCAGGCAGCGCCCGCGATGATCAGGAGCCCGATCGCCTCGTCGAAGCGATGGAAATAGATCCCTAAGCCATCCCAATGCTCTCCCAGCTTCTCACCCACCCAGGCCAGGGCCCAGCACCACAGCAGGGAACCGACGAAGGTATAGATGACGAACTTGGCCAGGGGCATGCGCGCCACCCCTGCCGGGAAGGCGATGAAGGTCCGCACCACCGGCAAGAGACGCCCCACCAGGATGGTTATATCGCCGTGACGAGCGAACCAACGGTCCGCCAAGTCCACGTCGCGTTGTGAGATGAGGAGATAACGGCCGTACTTCAGTACCAACGGCCGGCCGCCCCAGAGCCCGACGTAATAGGCCACCAGCGAACCCACCACGCAGCCCACGGCGCCGGCCAGGGTCACACCCCAAAGCGTGAGCGTGCCCTTGAACACGAGGTACCCGGCGAAGGGCATGATCAATTCCGAGGGCAAGGGGATGCACGCGCTCTCGATGGCCATCAGCAGCACCACACCGAGATACCCTAAGCTCGACAAGATAGCGATGATGAAGCTGCCGAGGGCGGCCAGGAGTTTGCCGGTCATCAGGTCTGGTCGTGCCGGGTAGCGGCGCGGAACTCGCCGAGCCTGAGACGCAGACCCAGCTCCACAGTGCGATCAGGCGGGATCTGATAGAAGTCCGTGGCGCGGATGGCATTGCGGGACATGAAGGCGAAGAGTTTCTCGCGCCAACCCATCATGGAGGGCCAATGCTTGGTGGAGACCAGGGTCTCGCGGCCTAGATAGTAGGTGACGGTCTCGGGGTCGATGCTGAGACCGAAGTCCTTAGCGCGGCGGAAACATTGCGGGATGTTCGGTATCTGCATGAAGCCGTAGTGCACGTTCACGCGATAGAAGCCGAGTTCCAGCTTCTGTACTTCGAGGCGTTGGATGGGGTGCACGAATGGCACATCGTCCGTCAGTACCGTCAAGAGCACGATCTGCTCATGCAAGACCTGGTTGTGCTCCAGATGGTGTTGCAGCATGGGCGGTGTGCCGAGGTTCGGCGCCGTCATGAAGATGGCGGTGCCGCGCACGCGCAAAGGCTTCAGCTTGCGGATGTGCCTCAGGAACTCGTCGAGAGGCTCGGTGGCGGTCCGTAGCCTGTCGATCAGGTTGGAACGGCCGGTACTCCAGGTGGACATGACGATGAAACCGATCAGGCCCACCAGCAAGGGCAGCCAACCGCCGTCCCAGATCTTGAAGATATTGGCGGTGAAGTACATGAGGTCCACCACCAGGAAACACAGGGTCAGGGAGTAGACCGCCATCAGCGGCCACTTCCAACGATCCCGTTCCACGAAGAACATGAGGATGGATGTCACCACCATAGTGGAACTGACCGCCACGCCGTAAGCCGTGGCCAGGCTATCGGAGGTGCGGAAACCCAGCACGATGGCGATGGTGGCCACCATCAATATCCAGTTCAGGGCCGGGATATAGATCTGGCCTTTCTCATCCACCGAGGTACGGATGATGGTGAGGCGCGGGCTCTGGCCGAATTGGATGGCCTGGCCCATGAGCGAGAAAGCGCCGGAGATCACCGCCTGGGATGCGATCACCGCAGCAGCGGTAGCGATCGCGATCATGGGATACAGGAACCAACCCGGCGAGAGGCTATAGAAGAGCTGCGAAGCTGGCTGGTTCGGGTGGGAGATGAGCATGGCCCCCTGGCCGAAGTAGTTCAGCATCAGCGAGGGCATGACGAAGGCGAACCACGCCAGGCGGATCGGCGCGCGGCCGAAGTGGCCCAAGTCCGCATACAGCGACTCCGCCCCGGTGACGCAGAGGAATACGGCGCCCAACACCACGATGTCCGCGAAACCATGGTGCACGATAAAGCCAATCGCATAAGCCGGATTCACCGCCGCCAGCACGCCGGGATACATCAGGATCGCGCGCAGCCCCAACACGCCGATGACCGCGAACCAGAGGGCACAGACCGGCCCGAATACGAGGCCGACCCGGGCGGTACCCCCTCGCTGGAATATGAACAATGCGATCAGGATGGCGACGGTGATGGCGATGATGATGTCGCGCGGGAAAGCCGAGCCCACCTGCAGGCCCTCCACGGCGCTCAAGACCGAGATGGCCGGCGTGATCATGCCGTCGCCGTACAGCAAGGCGGCGCCGAAGATACCGAGTGCGATGAGCACGCGGGAACGTCGCGTGGTGCGGCGCCAGGGGTCAAGGAGTGCCAAGAGTGCCATCACGCCGCCCTCGCCCTTGTTGTCGGCCCTGAGCACGAACACCTGGTACTTGAGGCAGACGATGATGACCAGCGACCAGAACACCAGGGATAGCACGCCCAACACCGTCTCCGGCGTGGCCACGAGCCCATTGGCGGATGAGAAGGAACTGCTGAGGGCATACAAGGGGCTGGTGCCGATGTCACCGAACACCACGCCCAGGGCACCGAGGCTCAGGGCATAGAGCCGCTTGCGGTCCGCGGGGGTCTCCGCGCCGGCGCCGCGCCGGTGGCCCTGATGTTGGGAATGACTGTGCATGCGCTTACGCGTCTCTCTTTTTTCGACCCTGCCCCAAAGCACGACCGGCCGGCGCTCGAAAGCTGCCAGCCGGTCAGGGTACAAATCGTGAAATTAGGCCAATAGAATCAATGACTTCAGGTCGACCCCGGCTTCAGGGGCGCGAGATTATACTCCAAAGCCGGAAAGCCGCGCCTTTACCGGATCTTGATATCACTGCACCCGGGCATCTCTGAGCACCCCCACCACCACACCCTCGATGAGGAGTTCGCGGCTGCGCACGTCCACCACGATGGGCTGGAAAGCCGGGTTCTCGGGCAATAGGTGCACTTCAGGGCCCTGCAGGCGGTAACGCTTCACGGTGACCTCATCCCCCAGGCGCGCCACCACGATCTGGCCATTGCGCACGTCCGCCATGCGGCTCACGGCCACGAGATCGCCATCCATGATGCCGGCGTCGCGCATGCTCATGCCGCGCACGCGCAGGAGGTAGTCAGGTTTGGGGCTGAACATGCGTGGATCCACGCGCACCCGGCCTTCCAGGTGTTGTTCAGCGAGAAGAGGACTGCCCGCCGCTACCCGGCCCACTACCGGGAGACCGGGAGGATCGGTAATGCGGATTCCCCGGGCAGCGCCGGGCAGTAAGGTAATCATACCCTTTCGGGCCAAAGCACGGAGGTGTTCCTCTGCTGCATTGGCAGACTTGAAGCCAAGGCTTTCAGCGATCTCGGCGCGCGTGGGCGGCATACCGGTTTCGTCTATAACCTCTTGAATCAAATCAAAAATTTCCTGCTGCCGTGGAGTGATCTTTTCCATGGAGAAGGTACCGCCTCGAACTGGGTAAAAATACAGGTTCTGTGATTATATACAGGACTTTAAGCTTTGCAAGCCCAAGCAAGCCTAAGCCCCTGAATTTCCAGCTTGAGCGGTCAGCAGGTACTGGTCGGTCAAATCCCGATTTGCGCAGCCGGCAGGGCCGGCCGCCTAATCACGCCCCTCTCGACGCAGTTCACCGAATTGGTCGGACTCGACCGCTACGATGGCCTCCCCGAAGGAGGGACTATGCCCGTCATCCGCCATGCACTCGAAGTCCGACCCACGCTGCCCCAGCCAGTGGAACGCCTGGAAGACCTGGCCGGCAATCTGGTCTACAGCTGGGACCGCCAGGTACGCGGGTTGTTCCACTTCATGGACCCAGGGTTGTGGAGCAAGTGCGAACACAACCCGACCGTGTTCCTGCGGCGCATCTCCCAACAGCGGCTCGACGCCTTGGCTGCTGACGCTTCGTTCCTGGAACGCTACCGCTCGGTGCTCGCAGGCTTCGACCAGTACCTCGGGCGCCGCAGCGAAGTACTCAAGGACGCCGGCGTCGCCGCGGACCAGACCTTGGTCGCCTACTTCTGCATGGAGTACGGCCTGCATGAGAGCCTGCAGCTCTACTCCGGTGGTCTCGGCGTGCTGGCCGGCGACTATTGCAAGGCCGCGAGCGACCTCAGCCTGCCCTTCGTCGCAGTGGGTTTGATGTACCGCCTCGGTTACTTCACCCAAACTATCGATGCCAACGGCGAGCAGCAGGTGCATCACCTGCCGGTAAAGCTGCAGGATCTGCCGGTGCGCGCGGCCAACGATCCGCGAGGCAACGAGATCCGCGTCATCGTGCACATAGCCGGTCGGCCGGTGCAGGTACGGGTCTGGGAAGTGCCGGTAGGCAACGTCCGCCTGCTGCTGCTCGACACCGATCTCGCCGAGAACAGCGAAGCCGACCGCTCCATCACCTATCAGCTTTACGGTGGCAACAAGGACATACGCATCGCCCAGGAGATCGTGCTCGGCATCGGCGGCGTGCGCGCCCTGCGGGCCGTGGGAGTCGATCCCGCGGTGTGGCACATGAACGAAGGACATGCGGCTTTCCTCGGTCTGGAACGCTGCCGTGAACGGGTGGCGCAGGGAATGCCTTTCGACACCGCAGCCGAGATCGTCGCGGCGACCACCGTGTTCACCACCCATACACCGGTGCCCGCGGGCCATGACGTATTCGGCGAAGACCTCATGCGTTCGCACCTCGGCTGGGCTGCCAAGGACTTGAAGATAAGCTTCGAACGGCTGATGCAGCTAGGTGCATCACCGTCGGGCGGCGATGACGGCTTCAACATGACCGCCCTCGCGCTGCGGCTCTCGCGGCGGCATAACGGCGTCAGCCGCGTGCATCGCGGCGTAGCCGCGGACATGGAAGGCTACATCTGGCCGGAGGTACCGGCGGACGAGAACCCCATGGATTACGTCAACAACGGTGTACACGTGCCGACCTTCATGGCACGGGATTGGATCACTCTGCTCGACGATGAGCATCCAGGCTGGCGCGAACGTATGACGGACGTCAAGTTCTGGCCCGGGGCGCTCGGCAAGGTGGACGATGCGCGCTTCTGGGACATCCGCCAGACGCTGAAACGCGACATGCTGCAGGGTATCCGCGCCAACCTGCAGCGGCAGTACCAACGCAACCTCGTGGGCCGCGGCCGCCTCGAACTGATGCTGCAGGCACTCAGTGATGAACGGGTGGACACCTTGATCCTCGGCTTCGCGCGCCGCTTCGCCACCTACAAACGTGCCCTGCTGCTGTTCCAGGATCCGCAGCGGTTGCTGAAGCTGCTGCAGGACAGCGGGCATCCGTTGATACTGCTGTTCGCCGGCAAAGCCCACCCCCAGGACAAGCCCGCACAGCACATCATCAAGGAGCTGAACCGCTACGCCCAGCTTCCGGAATATGCCGGCAAGGTGTTCTTCATCGAAGGCCACGATATCGCGGTCGAACGCCAGTTGGTCAGCGGAGTCGACCTGTGGCTGAACACTCCATTCTTCCCTCTGGAAGCCAGTGGCACCTCCGGGCAGAAAGCCGCCATCAACGGTGTGCTCAACCTGAGCGTGCTGGACGGCTGGTGGGACGAGGGCTACGACGGCCGAAACGGTTGGGCCATCCCGGCCCACGATCCGGCGCTGGACGCCGACTACCGTAGCCGCATCGAGGCGGAAGAACTGCTCGATATCCTGGAGCGCGAGGTGATACCGCTCTACTATCGGCGCGACTCAGCGGGAGTACCGCACGACTGGATCGAGATGGCCCGGCATTCGATGGCGAGCATCCTCCCGCGCTACACATCGGAACGCATGGTGCTCGACTACCTGCGGCGCTTCTACCTTCCGGCACGGCAGCAAGGCGCGGCGCTGGGTGAACGCGAGGGCGCAGCAGCGCGCGAACTGTCGGGCTGGAAAGAACGGGTACGCAAGTGCTGGCCCCAGGTCACGGCCGCCTGGACGACACCTCCGCCCATCCAGATAAATACCGGCGAGACGCTGCACTTGGCTCTCACCGCGAGACTCGCGGGCCTGGACCCGGCCGAGGTGCGGGCCGAAGCGGTGCTCGAGGACACCGAGACCGAAGAGCGGAACGTGCTGCCGCTGAAGGCGACAGCCAAGCGCGACGGCGGCGTGCTATATGAACTGGACACGGTGCCGCCGAGCAACGGGTTGATGCAGCTCTCGGTGCGGCTCTATCCGTCCAATCCGGCCCTGGCGCATCCCTTCGAGATGGGCTGCATGCTGTGGCTGTAAAGGAGCCTCAACTGCTGCGGCTGTAGAGCTGCAGCAGGCCGCGCAGCTTCTCTGCAAGCCCGGCGTCGAGCACCCCCGGCGGGCATCGCCAGCGCCAGTTCCCCTCCACCGTACCGGGGGTGTTCATGCGTGCGCGGGCGTCGAGACCCAAGCAATCCTGCAGCGGCAGCATGGCGAGCCCGCAGACCGACGCCAATGCCGCCCGCATCAAGGGCCAGGGCATGGCCTCGCCGGGACGGTCGAGGTATTCCAACGCCCTGCCCCTGCTCGCTTCATCCAGAGCCTGCCACCAGCCGAGGGTGGTGTTGTTGTCATGGGTGCCGGTATAGACCACACCGTTGACCTCGTGGTTGTGGGGCAGATGCGTGCTCTGCTGATCGCCTTCGAAGGCAAACTGCAGCACATGCATGCCGGGCAACCCAAGACGGTGCCTCAAGGCGTGCACATCCGGCGTGATGTAGCCCAAGTCTTCTGCGACGAAGGCATAGGGCCCGAGCGCCATCCGCATCGCAGCGAACCACGCATCACCCGGCACCGCCTTCCAATGACCGTCCCTAGCAGTAGGCGCATCGGCTGGGATGGCCCAGCTCGCCTGCAAGCCGCGGAAATGATCGATGCGCAGCAGGTCGAAGCGCGCCGCCTGCGCCCGCAGACGTTCGCTCCACCAGCGGAAGCCTTCGGCCTGGCAGTTCTCCCAACGGTATTGGGGGCAGCCCCAGTTCTGGCCATCCGCGGCGAACGCATCGGGTGGCGCACCTGACACTTCGGTCATGCGGCCGGCATCGTCGATGCAAAACAACTCACGGTGGCACCAGACGTCCGCGCTGTCGTGGGCGGCGAAGAGGGGTAAGTCGCCGAAGATGTGGATACCGGCTGCGTTGGCGTAGGTCTTGAGACGCTGCCAGGCAGCGAAGAAACGATGCTGCTCCCGTCGCTCCGTCTCCAGCGAGTCACCGAGTTCAGCCCGTACCGCATCCAACGCAGCCGACTCACGGTCGCGTAACCCAGCCGGCCAGTGGTACCACGGTGCGCCTTCATGCCGCCGACGCAGTGCCCGGTACAGCGCGAAGTCCTCAAGCCAGTAACGGTTGGCTTCGCAGAACTCGCCGTAACCCTTCCCGTCGTATGCGCCGTCCGCCACCAGCGCGACATCACCCGCGAACGCCGAATCGCTCTGGTAGGGCGAACCGGAAGCGTTGACGGGGCCGAGGGGAAGCGTCTGCCACACGCTGAATCCTGCCAGGGCGAGGAAGTCGATGAAGTGGCGGGCCTCGTCGCCGATCAGGCCCTGCCCCCCCGTCCCGGGCAGGCTGGTGACGTGAGCCAAGATCCCCGCACGGCGCCCACCAAACACCCCTTCTGGCGCCGCCATGTCAGCTTCCGGTTCGCATCACGCCGTCTTGCGCCTCGGCATCGCCGTGGCTGAACGGCGTGCCCAGATAGTCCGGCGGTGTCGCTCCGATGAGCTCGTAGAGGCCTTGCAGCTGCAGCCGGTAGAGCTGTTCGAACTGGCCGACAGCGGCCTCCGGGTTGTAATCACCCGGCCACCAGAACCAGTCGGAACCCTCGCACACCGCCAGTTGCCGTTCGATGCGCGCCACAGCCGCTGCATCGAAGCGTTTCGAGGCGAGCGCCTCACTGCAGGCATCGCTCGCATCCACCAGCATGTCCCAGGCCCGGTTCTTGTCCGGATGGCCTATCCAGGTGGTCAGGTCGCCGTATACCCAGCTGCCGGCCTTGAGGTCCGGCAAAGTCCGCACCGTCATGTGCGGATCGTCCAGGCAACGGCCGAAGGTGGTGAGTTCGAGACGTGCGTCCTGCGAGAGCACCCGGTATAGGGCCGAGAGGAAGAAATAACCATTGTTGGGATAGTGTTCCCAGGCGTTCTCGCCGTCCAGAGCGATGGTCACCACCCGGCCGGGATCCGCCTCGGTCGCGGCGATCGCCCCTAAGCGGTCGGCCAGGTCCGCCACCGCATCATCGGCGTGCCAATCCTTGTAGCGGAAGCCCACCAGGTCGGACAACTCATCGTCGCGGAAGAACAGCGTCGTCCCGGCTTCCTCCAACCGATACGCACGGTGGATGACGTCCGATGGCGCCGAATCCACTCCCAGGCTGTTCAGGAGCACCCGCTGGCCCGTGGCGGCCCACTGCAGGCTGCTCTGCCCGATCAACGATAGCGCCGCCTTGGACACTGCGCCCTCGGATGGCCAGCAGCCCCTGGGGGACGCGCCGAATTCCTTCCGGAACACTTCCTTTCCCTGTTCGAGGTGCCAGTGCGCTCGGGCCGCTCCACGGGGGTAGTGGTCGGATGCCGGTAACGGCAGCTCGGCATGCACCTCGCGAGCGGACTTGAAGTCCACCAACAACGGCAGGATGGGATGGGCATAGGGATTCAAGCTGAGCTCGATCCGGGAGTCCTGTGCGAGGGCACGATAGCGTGGCACCAGGTCCTTCAGTACGTCGTGGATCACCGCCACCAGCGTGCGCCGGTCGTCCGGCGTATAGCCGCGCGCCTTCTGCATCAGGTCGATGGCGCGCGGCTCGCTGCGGCGCACGGTCTCGCCCAGCCACGCCAGGTGATACCACACCAGGAGGTCCGCAAGGAATTGCGCATCGACGTATTCCGCAGCAGCGGGCCGCGCCAGCATCCAGTCGGCCATCTCCGCCAGCAGCCGGAACGGCTCGAAGGGCTCGACCATCCGCTGGCGCTGAAGCTTGAGGCAGGCTGCGACCAGGGCGCGGCGCGTTTCCGCATCCACAGGGAGCGCCGGCTCGGCGAGGGCGGACAGCAGAGGATCGCGCAGACCGCCGCGGCCGGCCAGGAACTCCTCCAGCTGTATGCGGTAGTCGTCCAGTTGTTCGATCAGTGTCGGTGAGAAGTTGACCACTGCGGCGGCGCCCGGCTGGTTCTCCAGGTGCGCGGCCATGTCACTGTAGTCCTTCATGCCATGCAGGTAGGTCCAGGGCGCCAGGTATTGCCCGGCCAGCGGCTCCCGATACATGGGCTGGTGCATGTGCCAGAACAGCACCACCCGCAGGCGGTCAGCGGGCATAGCCCAGCGATTGCTGCAGCATCTCCGGAGTCACCAGCACGGTACCGCCTGGGGCCACTTCGAAACGGTCGGCATCCCGTTTCCGATCGAACCCGATCTCGGTACCTGGAGGGATGATGCAACCAGTCTCGATGACCGAGTTGCGGATGCGGCAGTGTGCCCCGATGCGCGCACCGGGCAAGACCACCGTGCTCTCCACCTCGGCGCCTTCGTCCACATACACGTCGTTGCAGAGCAGCGAATGATGCACGCGCGCACCCGCGATGATGCAACCTTCCGCCACCATGGATTCCACCGCCAGGCCTCGCCTCTGCTGCTCATCGAAGACGAACTTGGCCGGCGGCGAGAACTGCTGATACGACCAGATGGGCCAGTTGCGGTCGTAGAGGTTGAGCTCCGGCGTCACGCCGATGAGCTCCATGTTCGCCTCCCAATACGAATCGAGGTCGCCGACGTCGCGCCAATAGGCGGGCAGCTGCGTGCGTGGATCGGTGAAAGGATAGGCATAGGTACGTGCATCCCGTACGGCGTCGGGGATGATGTTCTTGCCGAAGTCGTGCTGCGAGTCCGGGTTGGCGGCATCCGCCATCAGCCGCTCCACCAGGAACTCGGTATTGAAGATGTAGATGCCCATCGAGGCCAGCGCATGCTCGGTGCTGGACGGCATGTGCTTGGGATGCGCAGGCTTCTCGGCGAACTCGATCACCCGGCCCATCTCATCGGTAGCCATCACGCCGTAGGCACGCGCCCGGTCCAGCGTCACCGGGATGCAGCCGACGGTGACGTCGGCCTCGCGATTGAGATGGAATCCCAGCATCATGCCGTACTCCATCTTGTAGACGTGGTCGCCACCCAACACCAGCACGAAGCGCGGGTCGTGCACGCGGATGATCTCGAGGTTCTGATAGACGGCATTGGCGGTGCCCGTATACCAGCCTTCCCCCATCTGCTGCTGGGCCGGCAGGATCTCGACGAACTCGCCGAGTTCGCCGTGCAGGAAGCCCCAGCCCTGGCGGATGTGATGGATGAGCGAATGGGCCTTGTACTGGGTCAGCACGCCGACGCGGCGGATACCGGAATTGATGCAGTTGGAGAGCGGGAAATCGATTATCCGGTAGCGGCCGCCGAAGGGGACCGCCGGCTTGGCGCGGTGACTGGTCAGCCCGCCGAGACGCGTGCCACGACCGCCCGCCAGCACCAGGGCCAGCGTGTCCCGGGGGAGCTGCCCTGAGAATTGCAGATTATTGCTTGCAGCCGACATCCCTGTGTTCCTGTTTGAGAACCGCGGTTCGATGATTTAGCGCACTAGCGTGTAGTCAAATGCCGATGCTCGTCAATCAGGTGATTACGGAAAATCCTCGCTGAGCAGAGCAACATCCTGCCGGTCATGGGGCTATCATGACCGCGCGCCGCAGTTACATTAATTATGTTCAAACCAAGATCATCCACCACATCGGCACTGGGCGACCTGCGTCTCCTGTCACAGGCCCGTCATCACTCGCCTTCCGCATTCCTGGGCCCTCATGCGGTCAAGGGCGCCACTGTGGTGCGCGCTTTCCTGCCGCATGCACAGGCAGCCTGGTTGGATTCGAAACGTACGCCCATGGTGCGGACGCCGGGTTCGGCGCTCTTCGAGGCGCCGCTCGCCCGTGACGGCGCCTATGAACTCATCTGGTCCGATCGTGAGGGCAGAGAACTCCGCCATGCAGACCCCTATGGTTTCCCGCCGGAGCTCTCCCTTGAGGAACTGGCGGCATTCAAGCGCGGCGAGCACCGGCGTGCGCAACGCCTGCTGGGGGCGCACCTCCGCGAACGGGCCGGCGTCAGCGGCACCCGCTTCGCGGTCTGGGCGCCCAATGCGGAACGAGTCAGCGTGGTGGGCGACTTCAACCGCTGGGATGGGCGCTGCCATCCCATGGACGTGCGCGGCGACAGCGGCGTCTGGGAGCTGTTCGTGCCTGGTGTCGGCTTGGGTGCGCTCTACAAGTTCGAGATCCGCAACCGCGACAGCGGCGAGGTGCTGCTGCGCGCCGATCCCTTCGCCCGCGAGTCGGAGCGCCCTTCCGAGAGCGCGTCCCGGGTGGCTGCTTCCGGCCACGCCTGGGACGATGCCAAGTGGCTGCGGGACCGCCCTGACTGGCGGAACGCTCCCATGGCCATATATGAAGTCCACGCCGGCTCATGGCGACGCCATGCCGACGGCCGCTTCTACAGCTATCGGGAACTGGCGGAGAGCCTGGTGCCCTATGTACGGGAGTTGGGATTCACGCATCTGGAACTGATGCCGGTCACCGAGCATCCTTTCGATGCTTCCTGGGGCTACCAGACCACCGGTTACTTCGCGCCGACTGCGCGTTTCGGCACGCCGGATGACTTCCGCTATCTCATCGATCGCTGCCATCAAGCGGGACTCGGGGTGATCCTGGACTGGGTCCCCGGCCACTTCCCGAGGGATGAGCACGCGCTGGTGCGCTTCGACGGCACCGCGCTCTACGAGCACGCGGACCCGCGCCGCGGCCTGCACCCGGACTGGGGCACCTTGGTGTTCAACTTCGGCCGCGACGAGGTGCGTAGCTTCCTCATCTCCAGCGCCGTCTACTGGCTGGAGGAATTCCACCTGGACGGCCTGCGTGTGGACGCGGTGGCGTCCATGTTGTATCTGGACTATGGCCGCAAGGACGGCGAGTGGCTGCCGAACATACACGGCGGCAAGGAGAACCTCGAGGCCATCGTGTTCCTGCAGGCACTCAACTCCGCCACCCACGGCGAATGTCCGGGCACGTTCACCGTCGCCGAGGAATCCACCGCCTGGCCGTCGGTGACGCGGCCCGACTGGGTCGGGGGCTTGGGCTTCAGCATGAAGTGGAACATGGGCTGGATGCACGACACCCTGGCCTATCTCCACGAAGACCCCATCCATCGCCGCTACCACCATGAACGGCTCACCTTCGGTCTGCTGTATGCGTTCTCGGAGAACTTCGTGCTGCCTTTCTCGCACGACGAAGTGGTGCACGGCAAGGGTTCACTGGCGGCCCGCATGCCGGGAGACAGATGGCAGCGCTTCGCCAACCTCCGGCTGCTGTTCGCCTACCTCTTCACCTATCCCGGCAAGAAGCTCCTGTTCATGGGCGACGAGTTCGGCATGCCTGGAGAATGGTCCCATGACGGCCAGCTTCCCTGGGACCTGCTCGAGGTCCCGGAGCATGCGAAGCTGCGCGGCCTGGTCTGCGACCTGGCCCGGCTCTATAAGCAGGAGGACGCCCTCCATATCCACGATTTCGACGCCGAGGGCTTCGAGTGGATCGACTGCCATGACGTGACCCAGTCCACCATCAGTTATCTGCGCCACGGTGCGCGACAGGACGTCCTGGTGGTGCTGAATTTCACGCCGGTGGCGCGGCATGGCTACCGCCTCGGCGTGCAGCGCGCCGGCCGCTACGTGGAATTGCTCAACTCGGACGCAGCGACCTACGGCGGATCCAATGTCGGCAACCTGGGCGGAGTGTCGGCGGAAGAGGTGCCGTGGATGGGCAGGCCCCATTCCCTGACTTTGACGTTGCCGCCGCTAGGGGCCTTGCTGCTGCGCGTACCTGGAGACGCATGATGACCCATCGTGTGTTGTTCGTGAGCACCGAGGTGCGGCCCTACATCAAGGTCGGCGGCCTCGCCGACGTGGCTGCTGGCCTACCAGCGGCACTGGCCGCTCTTGGCCACGAGGTCCGCGTATTGGTGCCGGCGACCGCGGTCGCACTCAAGGCGGCACGCAGCGAGGGAGCGCTCCGGATAGCGGCCACCGGCTTGCCGGATGACGTGCAGGTACTGGAGCTTCCCTTGGCGGGATCGTCAGCGAAAGTGTGGCTGCTGGATACGCCCGGGTTCCGCCGCCGTTCGGGCACGCCCTACCAGGATGCCCAGGGCGAATACTATCCGGACGATGCCGAACGCTTCGACGAACTGGCCCGCATGGCGGCACGTCTCGCGGCCGGCGCCTGCGGCTGGCGGCCAGACGTGGTGCATAGCAACGAATGGCACACCGGTCTCGTGCCAGTGCATCTCATGCTGCAACGCGTGCCGGCGGCGAGCGTGTTCACTATCCACAACCTGGAATATCAGGGTGTATTCCCCGCCGCCACGTTCGACGCCCTCGACTTGCCAGCCTGGCTGTGGCACCCCGAGGCCATCGAGTTCCATGGTGCCCTGAACTTCATGAAGGCGGGCCTGGTGTTCAGCGAGCGGGTGACAGCCGTGAGTCCCGGTTATAGCCGCGAGATACTCACCCCAGAGTTCGGCGCTGGCCTCGACAGCGTACTGCGGATGCGCGGGACGGATCTCAGCGGCATCATCAACGGCATCGACCCGGTCCACTGGGACCCTGCGCATAGCGGACTATTGTCATCGCACTTCGATTCCCGGCATCTCGACCGCCGCAAACTCAATCGCGCCGCATTGTTCCGGGAGTTCGGACTGCCGGATGGCGGCGGCCTGCTGCTGGGAGCGGTCGCGCGTTTGGTGGCGCAAAAAGGCATCGATATCATCCTGGAAGCCCTACCGGAGATCCTCAAACTGCAGGTGCAGTGCGTGATCCTCGGCAGCGGCGACGTGTCCCTGCAGAAGGCCCTCATCGAAGCCGGCGAGCGTTATCCCCGGCAGCTCGCTGTGCGGTTAGGGCACGACGAGAGACTCGCCCATGGCGTCTACGCGGGCTGCGATGCCCTGCTCATGCCCTCGCGCTTCGAACCCTGCGGGCTCAGCCAGCTCTACGCCATGCGCTTCGGCGCGCTGCCCATCGTCCATCGCACCGGCGGCTTGGCCGACACGGTCAAGGATGCGGCTCCGGACGGCTCAAGCGGCAACGGATTCGTCTTTGCGCCCGCGACACCGGCAGCCTTGACGGCTTGTGTGAAGCGGGCAGCCGGACTCGCCACGCAGCCAGCGGCCTGGCGCCGGCTGATGATCACTGGGATGGAAGAGGATTTCTCGTGGGGACGTAGCGCCCAAGCATACGTCGAAGTCTATGAAGCGGCGCTGAGATCGCGCCGCTATACCTGAATCCGCAGCACGGCTAGCGACGCCATTCAGCGCACAGGGACATGCATTCGGTGCGCCACGGGCATCCTGCTTCTTCGCAGGTGAACCGCCGGCCCGTGCCGAAGCAAGCCAGGTGGTTGGCACGCTCCTGCTCTGCCCAGACGCGATGTTCCTGGGCGCGCCGGGTATTCCTGCTCTGGTCGTAGAGAGGAGCCCAGATCCCACTCATCCGTTCTGCGTTCGCAACCATGACTTGTGCTCCATCCCTGCCTTTGACCCATCCATCCGTCGCTATCTGCAATGTCAAATAGATCCGATCGGGGGGTCATATTGTGCTCCGAAGTTCACCCGCACGTTATCAGGACAATTCCCTAATCGCATACAGGTAAACCCCAGGCACGTGCAAACAGTTGACCGCTGTTTCGATTACACATTTGTTTCAGTAGAGATCGTGAGGCGCAGAAATCACGCGGAAATCGTTGGGTCGTTTTGACAATTGTCGCGCAGGCCCATCCGCATCGGCAGTTAACATCCTAAACAGCGATGGTGACGGTAAATCCCGGAGCTAGTCGTCGGAACCCGTAACGCGACCGGCTTCCCAGGCATCGATGGCACGGGTCATGGTCTGTGCAGCCTGGCGCAGGCTCTGGAGGGCGGAGGTCCGGTCACCCGCCATGAGCTCATCGAAGGCCTTCTCCACCAGACCTTCCTGGGGTCCCAATATCCCTTCTTTCAGCAACTGCAGATATGCCTGCGACAAGGCGCGCAGGCACTGCTGCACCTCCGACGCTTCCAGACCGGATTCGGTGAAGACCAGAGCGCAGATGGAGAGAGGCGCGATCTCCAACACCTCCCGCGGCGAAGACTCCGTGGGCAAGGGTTGCTGGAGATAGGCGTGGGTGAGCGCCGTGACGGTGCCGAGCAAAGCCAGCATCGAGGCCATATCGTTATAGAGATGGGGATCGTTGCGCTGCGCCGCCACGTCCGCGGCCGCCTGCAAGGCCGGCGCCGCCAGCAACTGATATTCGACGGAAGTGAGCAGCCCTTCAGCCGCCGCCTGATTCATCTCCCGACCTCGTTGGAGATCATCACCTCGGTCTCTTGCTGGGCGGCGGTGAACCACTCCCGCACCGCTGGATGTTCCAGAGCTGTATCCGCATATATCTGCGCGACGGTATCCAAAGGCACGCTGTACGTGACGAAGCGCGACGCCACCGGGATGAACATGGCATCTGCGATGCTGAAGCGCCCGAACAGCCAGGGACCGCCCTTGCCGTGTTGTGCGCGACAGTCGCGCCACAGGGCCAGCACCCGATCGATCTCCTTCTGGATATCGGCATCGATAGGCACATGGCGTCCGCGTGCTCGGCAGTTGAAAGGCATGGCGCCACGGATGGCGGTGAAGCCTGAATGCATCTCGGCGCTCACGGCGCGAGCCAGGGCACGCACCGCCGGGTCCTCCGGCCAGAGCTGCGCCTGAGGGAAGAGTTCGGCCAGATACTCGCAGATGGCGAGGGAATCCCACACCGTCACGGCACCATGCTTCAGGACCGGCACCTTGCCGGAGGGGGCGTACTTCAGCAGCTCTTCCTTGTAGCCGTGCACATACAGCGGCACACGGGTCTCGGTGAAATCCGCATCCGCGTGCTTGAGCGCAAGCCAGGGCCGCAGGGACCAGGAGGAGTAGGCCTTGTTGCCGATGATGAGTTCGAACTTATCCATCTATCGATTCACCGTGCTCATGTCGGGATAGCGATTGCCGGCAGCGATGCCCTTGGAGAATATGGAATCCATGCGCTGCAGGTCCTCACGGCTCAGCTTGATACCCGTGGCAGCAGCATTCTCTTCCAGGTACTTGCGGCGCTTGGTGCCGGGGATGGGGACGATGTCATCGCCCTGGGCCAGGACCCAGGCCAGCGCCACCTGTGAGGCCTTGCACGTATGCTCGGCAGCGATCTTCTCCACTTCAGCCACCACGTCCAGGTTCTTCTGGAAGTTCTCGCCCTTGAAGCGCGGCATATTGCGGCGCCAGTCATCCTCGGCCAGATCCTCGTACTTCTTGATGGAGCCCGTGAGGAAGCCACGCCCGAGGGGGCTATAGGCCACGAACCCGATGCCGAGTTCCCGCACCGCATCCAGCACGCCGTCTTCCGGGTCGCGGGTCCATAGGGAGTATTCAGTCTGCAAGGCGCTGATGGGATGGACCTTGTGGGCGCGGCGGATGGTGGCGGGTGCCGCTTCCGAGAGACCGAGATAGCGCACCTTGCCCGCTTTAACCAGTTCCGCCATGGCACCGACGGTGTCTTCGATGGGTGTGTTGATATCCACGCGGTGCTGGTAGTAGAGATCGATGTGATCCACGCCGAGGCGCTTCAAGGAAGCGTCGCAGCAGTCCCGCACGTATTCCGGTCTGCCGTTGACGCCCAGGAACTTGCCGTCCGCAGTGCGCTGGTTGCCGAACTTGGTGGCGACGATGAACTTGTCACGCTTGCCTTTGATGGCACGCCCCACCAACTCCTCGTTGGTGAAGGGGCCGTACATGTCCGCCGTGTCCAGGAAGTCGACGCCGAGTTCCAGGGCGTGATGGATAGTGGCGATGGATTCCTGTTCGCCCTGCCCTCCCTTATAGAAATCCGACATGCCCATGCAGCCTAAGCCTTCGGCCGAGACACTGAGACCCTGGGAACCGAGTTTGCGACGTGGCATGGACATGGCGGCGCCTCCTGGCGATATGGGCCGCCGGACGGGACGCCTGCGGCGGGGTTCAGAGTGTGAGGGTTCGACCGGACTTGAGCAAGTCGGCGAAGTCGTCGGCGCTTAAGGGTTTGCTGAACAGATAGCCCTGCATGCCGTCGCAGCCATGGGAACGCAGGAACTCGCACTGGGCTCGGGTCTCGACGCCCTCCGCCACCGCCATGACCTTGAGGTTGCGGGCCATGCCGATGATGGCGGTGACGATGGCAGCATCGTCCACGTCGAGATCGATGTCGCGCACGAAACTCTGGTCTATCTTGATCTTGTCCAGGTGGAAGCGGCGTAAGTAACTGAGGCTGGAGTAACCGGTACCGAAGTCATCCAGCGCCAGCTGTACACCCAGGTCGTCGAGCCGGCCGATGATGTTGGCCACCTCACGGGAGTCGTGCATCACCGCGCTCTCGGTGAACTCCAGTTCGAGGCAGTTCGGCGCGAGGCCGGTCTCCGCCAGGATCGCTGAGATGGTATCCGCCATGTTGCGGCGGTTGAACTGGATGGCCGAGAGGTTCACAGCCATGGGCAGTGCCGGCAGGCCCTGGTTTTGCCACTCACGGTTCTGACGGCAGGCTTCCCGCAGCACCCACTCGCCAACGTGGCCGATCATGCCGCTGCTCTCCAGCACCGGGACGAACACCGAAGGCGGCACGCTCTCGTAGCCGGCGCGGTTCCAGCGCAGCAGCGCCTCCACTCCCATGATGCGGCCGGTACGCAGGTCCACCTGCGGCTGGTAGTTAAGGTGGAACTCGCCGCGCTCGATGCCGTGGCGCAGGCTGCCTTCCAGGGACAGGCGCTCGTAGGCGCGGATGTTCATCTCGGGTGTGAAGAACTGGAAGTTGAAGCGGCCGCGTTCCTTGGCATGGTACATGGCGGCATCCGCGTTGCGGATGAGCTCGTCTATGTCATCCGCATCGTCGGGGAACATGCTGATGCCGATGCTGGGTGTGATGTGCAGCTCGTACTCGCCGATGCGCACGGACTTGGCCACCGACTCCTGGATCTTCTCCGCCACATGTGCCACCGCTGGCGCATCGCTGACGTCGCGCAGGATCAGCAGGAACTCGTCACCGCCCTGGCGGCTGATGGTGTCGCTGTCGCGCATGCACTCGCGCAGGCGCATGGACACGGCCTTGAGCAGCTTGTCGCCCGTCTCGTGGCCCAGGGAATCGTTGACCGTCTTGAAACGGTCGAGATCCAGGTACATGACCGCGAGCTTGGCGCCGCGGCGCCGCGCATCGTTCATGGCCTGGCCCAGGCGGTCACGCAGCAGCGAACGGTTCGGCAAGCCGGTGAGGCTGTCGTAGTGGGCCAGCTGGTAGACCTGGGCCTCGGCACGCTTGCGCTCGGTGATGTCCGAGATCACACCGTCGAAATAGATGGGCTCGCCGTTCTCATCCTTGACGGTGTTGGCGCTGTTGATGGCATAGAAGCGCGTGCCATCCTTGCGCTGGTATTCCACTTCCTCATTGCGGTACTGGCCGTGATCGTCGAGGAGCTGGGTCAGTTCCTGACGGCGGCGCGGGTTGGCATAGAGGATGGGGCCCGCCACGTTCATGAGCTCGGCGGTGCTGGTGTAACCGAACATCCTGGCCAAGGCCTCGTTGGCGTAGATCATGCCCTTGTCCGGTGTGCTCCTGTATATGCCGTCGGAGATGTTCCCGGTGATGGAGGACAGCATCTGCTCCTGTTCGCGCAGGGACTCGGTCATGCGCTCGGCGAGCCGCAAGGCCCGGGACCGCGTCAGCCCCAGGTTCAGCACCAGCAGGGTCACCGGCACGCTGACCATGATGCCCGCGAGCACGATCAGCACCGCGATCCAGGCCACGGTCGGCTGCTCCGAGAACTCCAGGCGCCAATGACGTCCGCCCACCACGATGCCGGTGGAATAGGTGGAACGGTAACGCGCGAACCTGGACCACCAATGCGTATCTTCTTCCAGCGAACCCTCGCCGTTGTCGTAGACCAGCGCCTGCGCGCCTTGCAACCCCGTATCGACGATGCGCACGTCCATGTCGAGACCGGTGGGCGAGACCCGGTTGGCCACCACCCGGTCCATGGGCAGGGTCTCCGCCAACCAACCATATAAGGCTGCGCGCCGAGCCGCGGGGCCGGAGACGTCCGCGCCCTTACGGTACAGCGGACGCGCTGCTACCACGCCGCGATGGGTCTTGTTATCCACATCCTTGAGATCGAGTGGCTCACTCAAGGTCAGGTTGCCATTGTCCCGCGCGTCGTAGAGCACACCCAGGTTGAGGTCCAGGTGGCAGGGGTTGAAGCCCTGCAGGAACTTCAGGGTCGACTGGGGAGCGACGAAGGTGATGGGGCAGTAGAAGCCGTGCTGCTCTTCCGGAGCGAGCTTGAAATCCGGCGCGCCATCGGCACGGGTAGCAGCGAGGAAGCGCGGCAGGTCAGCGGCCGGGACGTATGCCAGATACTGGAAGGTGGAGATGCCCGGATACTTCGAATCCAGGGACATGGTGTCGGTGAAGGACTGCCACTCGGCGCGGCTGACCTTGCCGCCGTTGCTGATGAAAAGGCCCGCGCCCGAGTCCAACACCGCCTCGTAACGCGCGAAACGCGCGTCGATGGTGTTGACCACTTCTTCGGCATATAGGGTGAAGCGCGCCTGATGGGCGCCGGCCTCGGTGTTCAAGGTGAGGCGATAGATGACGGCGGTGAGCAGCAACGCGACGACCAGCACCGCCAGCGCGACTACATAGCTACCGCGGGCGCTGCCAACCGTACGGCCGGCGCGTCGGAGTCCCATCCTCATGCCCCTTTCGCGTTACAACAGTCTTACACTGTTTTTAACATATCTTTCGCCCTTGGGACCACTGTCCCAAGCACAGTTCAGGGCAAATATATCCTTTATATCCCTTGCAGCCTCAGCATTCGGTGACGTTGACCGCCAAGCCCCCTAAAGAGGTCTCTTTATAGATGCTGCGCATGTCGTTTCCGGTCTGGCGCATGGTAGCGATGACCTGATCCAGGGAGACCCGATGCTGGCCATCGCCGTGCATGGCGAGGCGCGCCGCGTTGATCGCCTTCACCGAACCCATGGCATTGCGCTCGATGCAGGGGATCTGCACCAGGCCGCCGACCGGGTCGCAGGTCAACCCTAAATTGTGTTCCATGCCGATCTCGGCGGCATTCTCGATCTGGGCATCGCTGCCACCCATGGCGGCGACGATGCCGGCGGCAGCCATGGAACAAGCCACGCCCACTTCACCCTGGCAGCCCATCTCGGCTCCGGAGATGGACGCGTTCTGTTTGTAGAGGATGCCCATGGCGGCGGCAGTGAGCAGGAAGCGCAGCACCCCCTCCTCGTCCGCATCGTCCACGAACTTCATGTAGTAATGCAGCACCGAGGGGATGATGCCGGCCGCACCATTCGTGGGCGCCGTGACCACACGGCCACCCGCAGCATTCTCTTCGTTCACTGCCAAGGCCCAGAGGTTCACCCAATCTATGGCGTCGAGAGCGGTCGTCTTCTTCTGGGCCGCGAGGCGCGCATGCAGTGACGGTGCACGGCGGATCACCTTCAGGCCACCAGGCAGTTCACCGCCCTCGCGCATGCCGCGGGCGGCGCAGGCTTTCATGACTTCCCAGATGCGGATGAGCCCGGCGCGGGTCTCGGCTTCGGAGCGCCAGGCCTTCTCATTGGCCAGCATCAGCTGCGGGATGCTGAGCTTGTGCTTGGCGCAGAGCGCCAGCAGTTCGTCACCGGAGTTGAAGGGATAAGGCAGCTTCACGTCCGTCGCGGCCGCGTCCCCTTCCATCTCGCTGCTGCGTACGATGAAGCCGCCGCCGATGGAATAGAACTCATCGGTGAGCAGGGTCTTCTTGTCCGAATCCAGGGCCGTGAAACGCAGGCCATTGGAATGCTTCGGCAGCACCTGGTCGCGATGGAACAGGAGATCCAGCGCCTCGTCGAAAGCTATCTCGCGCTTGCCGAGGAGCTTGATCTTGCCGTTCTTGCGGATCTGGTCCAGCCGCTTGGCGATGCCGTCCGGGTCCACCCCATCCGGCGTCTCACCCTCGAGGCCCAACAGGATCGCCCTATCAGTCCCGTGACCCTTGCCGGTCAAGGCGAGTGAGCCGTAGAGCTGCACCGCTACCTGAGCCGTCTTATCCAGGAGGCCTTTGGCTTCCACGTCCAGCAGGAACTGGCGGGCAGCACGCATGGGACCCACGG
Organism: Gammaproteobacteria bacterium; assembly: GCA_036500225.1. Classification (GTDB taxonomy): domain Bacteria; phylum Pseudomonadota; class Gammaproteobacteria; order Natronospirales; family REEB76; genus DASUBN01. The sequence continues at coordinate 16,495 of DASYCJ010000003.1, read as the reverse complement.
TGTGGGAACTGGAAGGTCCTACACCGATCTTGAACATGTCGAAGACGCTGACGGCCATCGGGTGCTCAGTCTTCCTTCAGTGATAATAGCGAGGCGTTGCCGCCCACCGCCGCAGTGTTGACCGTGACGGTCCGCTCCGTGGCGAAGCGCAGCATGTAATGCGGGCCGCCGGCCTTAGGACCGGTACCGGACAGACCCTGGCCGCCGAAGGGCTGCACGCCCACCACCGCACCGATCATGTTGCGGTTGATGTACACGTTGCCGACCCGGATACGGCGCTGGATGTATTGCGCCTGGCTGTCGATACGCGAGTGTATGCCTAAAGTCAGACCATAGCCCGTGGCGTTGATGCTGTCGATCACATGGTCCAGTTCGGAGGACTTGAAACGGATGACGTGTAGCACTGGGCCAAATACCTCGCGTTTGAGGATGTCCAGATCCGGCAGTTCCACCGCCATGGGGGTGACGTAGGTGCCGTTGCTGAATTCCGGCGGTGGCGCCAATTCCTTGATGAGCTTGCCCTGGGTCTTGATCCAGATCTTGTGCTCGTCCAGCTGCTGCTTAGCAGCCTTGTCGATCACTGGACCCACATCCGTATCCAGCAGGGCCGGGTCGCCGATCTTGAGTTCGTCCATGTAACCGGACAGTACTTCCACCACCCGATCCGCGATCTCGTCCTGCACGAACAGTACGCGCAGGGCCGAGCAACGCTGGCCGGCGCTGTTGAAGGCGCTCGCCACCACGTCCATCACTACCTGTTCCGCCAGGGCCGAGGAATCGACGAGCATGCAGTTCTGGCCGCCGGTCTCGGCGATCAGCACCGGGATGATGCCATCACGCTTGGCGAGGGTCTGATGGATGGTCTTCGCGGTCTCGGTGGAACCGGTGAAAGCCACACCGGCGATACGCGCATCCGCCACCGCGTGCTGACCCACCACGGAACCGCGGCCGGGGATGAAGTTCAGCACGCCGCCAGGGATACCTGCCTCATGCATCAGGCGTACAGCCTGGGCGCCGATCAGCGAGGTCTGCTCAGCGGGCTTGGTCAGTACCGCGTTGCCGGCAGCGAGGGCCGCCGCCACTTGGCCCGTGAAGATGGCCAGCGGGAAGTTCCAGGGAGAGATGCAGACGAATACGCCGCGGCCCTGCAACCAGAGTTCGTTGGACTCGCCGGTGGGACCCGGCAAGGTCTTGGGTTTGCCGAAGTCCTCTTCGGCGCGCTCCGCGTAGTAGCGCAGGTAATCCACCGCCTCGCGCACTTCCGAGACTGCGTCCGGGATGGACTTGCCGGCTTCGCGCACGCAGAGCGCCATGAGTTCGGCAGTATGGGTCTCAAACAGGTCCGCGGCCTTGCGCAGGATGCGGGCCCGCTCCGCAGCAGGCGTCATGTCCCAGGCAGGCTGGGCGGCGACAGCCACGTCTACTGCCTGGCGGATCACTGCATCGTCCGCTTCGCGGATGATGCCTACGGTCTCCCGGTTGTCGATGGGATTCAGGGAGGGTTTCTCTTTGCCACCCAGCACCTTGCCGCCCACGATGGGTGCTGCGATCCACTCGCGCCTGAAGGCCTGCTCCATCTCCAGGGACAGGGCCGCGAGCTTCTCCTGATCAGCGAGGTTCACGCCGCGGGAATTGGGCCGCCAGGGGCCATAGATATCCCGAGGTGCTGGGATGCGGGGGTGGGGCTTCACGCTCAAGGCATCCACTTCCGCTACCGGGTCCGCGATGATGGCGTCCACCGGCACTTTCTCGTCGATGATGCGATTGACGAAGGATGTGTTGGCGCCGTTCTCCAGCAAGCGACGCACCAGGTAAGGCAAGAGATCCTCATGACTGCCTACCGGCGCGTACACACGGCAATTCAGTTTCAACTTGTCCTGACCCACCACTTCGGCATACAGCTCTTCACCCATGCCGTGCAGGCGCTGGAACTCGAAGGCCAGATCGCCGCCCGCCATCTGCATGACGCAGGACAGGGTCTGAGCGTTGTGGGTGGCGAACATGGTATACAGGGCATCCCGGCTCGCCAGCATCTTGCGGGCGCAGGCGAGATAGGAGACATCGGTGCTGGCCTTGCGGGTGAACACGGGGTAGCCGTCGAGACCCCGCTCCTGGCCACGCTTCACTTCGCTGTCCCAGTAGGCGCCCTTCACGAGGCGCACCGGGATGCGGCGCTTGCCGCTCTTGGCGAGCGCGATGAGCCAGTCGATGACCCGGTACGCACGCTTCTGGTATGCCTGCACGGCGAGACCGAAACCTTCCCAGCCCTCGAGTTTGGGCGAGCGGTACACCGCTTCGATGATGTCCAACGAGAGGTCGAGACGTTCGCTCTCCTCTGCGTCTACCGTGAGGCCCATGCCGAAGCGCTTGGCACGCTCTGCGAGCGCGATGACTTTGGGGACCAGTTCGTTCATGACCCGTTCGCGCTGAGCCAACTCATAGCGCGGGTGCAGGGCCGACAGCTTGACCGAGATACTGGGAGCCGAGAACACATCAGCGCCCTTCTCCACCGTGGCGCCGATGGCGTCGATGGCATCCGTGTAGGCCTTGAAATAACGCTCTGCATCTTTGGCAGTGAGGGCCGCTTCGCCCAGCATGTCGTAGGAATGGCGGAAGGCGCGGTTCTCGTCGTCCTTGGCGCGCTTCAGTGCTTCCTGGATAGTCCGACCCATCACGAACTGATGGCCCATGATGCGCATGGCCTGGCGGAAGGCGGCGCGGACGATGGGCTCGCCGAGGCGCGCGAATAACGCACCCAGATATGTGCCCAAGTTCTTCTCGACGGACTGGTCGAGATCGATGAGCTTGCCGGTGAGCATCAGGCCCCAGGTGGAGGCGTTCACGAACATCGAGGGGCTGGCGCCGAGGTGCTCGGACCAGTTGCCGTTCACGATCTTGTCGCGGATCAGCTTGTCAGCGGTATCCGCATCCGGGATGCGTAGGAAGGCCTCAGCCAGGCACATGAGCACCATGCCCTCCTGGGAGGACAGGTCGTACTGGCGCAGGAACTCCTCGATGCCGCCCTTGTGCTGGCGGTTCTTGCGCACCGCCTCCACCAGCGTCTTGGCGCGGGCTTGGATCTCGGCGCGGGACTTGTCATCCAACTTGGCCTGAGCCAGGAGCGCATCCACGCAACGGGTCTCGTCGGCGAGATACAGCTCGTTGATGGCAGCGCGCAGGGCATCCAGCTTCGGCGGCTGGGTGCGGAAGATGAAGTGCTCGTCGGACGACTTGTCGGCGGGCTGATACATGAAGACTCCGGCAGGGCCTGATGGCAGGAAAGCCGCTTATTTTACCGGAGGGGGCGATAAATTGCCCTGCCCGGGTTCTGTGCACGGAAACGCTATGGCGCGACAGTATCAGTAGCGGCGCAGGCGGCAGGCGCGGTACCTGCGGCGATACAGCTCTCGAACCGGGAGGCCTCGGGCTCCGCCAAGGGGCCGAAGGCGGTCCTGAACTCTCCGATCCTTTCCTTAGCCCGCGCAGCGTCCCCGGCCACGAGTGCCTGGCGCACCGCGGCGAGAGTAGCAGCGCGCCGCTCGCCCAGCTGTTTCTCACAGTCCGCTGATTCAGATGCACCTACGGCGGACGGTCCATCCAGATACCTCAGGCTGCGCTCGAGGGGCCCGGGCTCCAAGTTCCCGTGACCCGCATTGGCGATGTGGATGTAATCGACTCGCAGTACGCACAGGGCACGGAAGGCATCCACGGCCCGGGTCGTCATGATCTGATTGTCGGTCTCCTCGCTGCCGGCAGTGAACACGTAACGGCCGCGCCCCTGCATGAGCCGGTAGCGCTCCAGGGCCGGCACCGGCATGTCTGGCGTGCCGATCCCGTGGCTGGTGGAGACGAACAGCCCACCGGCGAATATATCCGCATAGCCCGCCGCGATGTGGCTCGCGGTGACACCACCCCCAGAGAAACCGCCCACGTAGACGCGAGAGATATCTATCTTGTAGTCGGCTTCGATGCCTGCGAGTCCCATCAAGGCCAGGGGCACGCGACGCGTGACTACGTCCTGAGAATTCCCGGATCTGTCCGCCGCCACATAGATGAGCTTGTGGCCCTTGAGTGCGCTCTGCCAGCCATGGGGCAACTCACCGCTGTCGGAAGGCGAGACCCACACCAGGACGCCGTAAGGCTCGGATCCTGAGTAAGCTTCCGGCACATAGACATGCCAGGTCTCGGAGGAAGGCGCGATGCTGGCGCCGGGCGACAAGTTGCCCATGCCGAGACGCTCAGCCACCTCATGTTGATCCGCCAGAGGCGTGGACTGGGAGAAGGACACGGTGAAGGTGCCGGTGCGCGGCGCATCCGCAGCAGCGACTGTCGCGACACCGCTCAGTAGGAGGCAGATGAGGAGACGACTCATGCCTGCAAGCGGTAGTTTGCCATGGCTTCGTAATGCGGGCGGCACTTGTCTGCCAGCTCTTGCTGGAAGGCTGTGAGCTTGGGCGCCTTGGGTTCGTAAGGCTCGAAACCCGAGGAACGCTCCACCGCGGCATACCAATGGGGCGCCCATACACCATCGCTCGCACGGGGACCGGCGGGCCAATGCAGCATGCGTTCGCTGAAGGGTATGCGGAGTTTGGCGCAGAACCCGCTGAGCGCAGCACGCGGGTCCTTGAGTACATCTTCTGCATCCAGCACCAGAGGCGGAGTACCGTGCCGGTGCGCCACGTGATCGAAGATGCGGGTCTGCTGCTCGAAGCCCAGTTCCCAGAGGGCCGCATCGGGACGGACCTTGGTGAAAGATGCCACCACCAGTTCCGGGCGGCGGATCAGGAAGCAATTGGTGAGTCCGTCCAGCCAGTCGAGGTCCATGTCCGCCAGCAGGTGCTGGGTCATATGCTTCTGATACCAGACGGTCTTCCAATCCGGTATGGGTCCGGTAAGGGTCTTCGCCACTGTGTGCCAGTCATTGGGCTGGGAGGCGATGACCTCCTCGCGGCCGGGATGGTTCACGCCGGTGGCGATGAGGTAGTGGGCATAGAGCGGTTCGTCCACCACGACTGTGTCTTCCCGGTTCTCCCAGGAGCGCAGCATGGTGGTGGAGATGTTGCGGGGTCCCGACCACATGGCCAGGCGTAGGGTCATACCTTGGGGCCTTTAGCGCTCTCTTTCTTCACCAGACCCATATAGAGTCCCTGCAGCCGCTGCACCATGGGCCCACGCGGGCCGACCTTCCTGCCATCGATCTCCGTGACCGGCACTAGACCCGCGAAGGTGCCGGTGACGAAGGCTTCCTCGGCACCGTACACGTCCGTGAGACTGAAATCTTTCTCGAAATGCGGGATGCCGTTCTCACGACAGACGCGCAGCACGTTGCTGCGGGTGATGCCGCCCAGGCAATACTTACCGGAAGACGTCCACACCTCACCCTTACGCACGATGAAGAAATGGGTGGAGTTGCAGGTGGCGACGAAGCCATGGGGGTCCAGCATCAGCGCCTCATCGGCACCGGCCTTGGCGGCCTGGATGCAGGCCATGATGTCGTTGAGCTTGGAGTGAGCGTTGAGTTTCGGGTCCAGGGTATCCGGTGCGGCACGGCGCACGTGCACCGTGAACAGGCGTATCCCCTTCTCCACCGTCTCCGGCAAAGGCTGCTTGTACTCCGGGATGATGACTACCGTGGTGGGACCGATAGTGACACGCGGATCCTGGTACGGCGTGGCTTTGAGGCCGCGGGTGACCATGAGCCGAATATGCACGCCATCCTGCATCTTATTGGTGCGTAGCGTCTCGATGATCTGTTGGGTGAGTTGTTCGCGGGTGAGCCCGATATCCATGTCGATGGTCTTGGCGCCTTCATAGAGGCGATCGAGATGCATCTCCAGGAACGGCAAGCCACCCGCGTGCAGGCGCAGGCCTTCCCATACGCCATCGCCCAGCACGAAACCGCTGTCCAGCACCGAGACCTTGGCTTCGGCGCGCGGATACAGTGTGCCGTTGATGCTGATCTTGACGTCCGCGTTACGTGGGTCCTGCTGATAATCGTGGGTACCTTTGGCCATGTGCTACTCCCGTATCTCACAGACGAAAACGGTGGCACGCGGCCACCGTTTTCTTGGACTCAAACTATCCGATCACGGCTCATAGGTTCCTGATCACCGCGTCGGCAAAGGCGCTCGTCTTCACTTCCTTGGCATTGGTCATCTGCCGGGCGAAGTCGTAGGTGACCACGCCGGAGGCCACGGTCTTGGAATAGGCAGACTGGATCAAGTCCGCAGCCTCGCGCCAGCCGATGTACTCCAGCATCATGACGCCGGAGAACAGGAGCGAACCGGGGTTGGCTTTGTCGAGGCCGGCGTGCTTGGGCGCCGTGCCGTGGGTGGCTTCGAAAACCGCCAGGAAATCGCCGATGTTTGCGCCGGGGGCGATGCCCACGCCGCCCACCTCCGCCGCCACGGCGTCCGACAGGTAATCGCCGTTCAGGTTCGGGGTGGCGAGCACTGCGTACTCGTCCGGACGCAGCAGCATCTGCTGGAACATGATGTCGGCGATCTGGTCTTTGATCACGATCCACTTGCCGGTCTTGGGGTTCTTGAAGTGCATCCACGGGCCGCCGTCCAGGAGCTCGGCACCGAACTCCTCCCTGGCCACGTCATAGCCCCACTGGCGGAACGCGCCTTCCGTGAACTTCATGATGTTGCCCTTGTGCACAAGGGTCACGGAGCTGCGGTCGTAGTCGATGGCGTGCTGGATGGCTTTGCGCACCAGGCGCTTGGAGCCGTGGGCGGAGATGGGCTTCACACCGAGGCCCGCGCCCTCGAAGAACTTGGCGCCCAGTTCCTCGCGCAGGAACTTGGCGAGCTTCTTGTTCTTGTCACTGCCGGCTTCGTATTCGATACCGGCGTAGACGTCCTCGGTGTTCTCACGGAAGATCACCACGTCCACGAGCTCAGGCTTCTTCAGCGGCGAGGGCACGTTGGGGTAATGTTTGACCGGGCGCACGCAGGCATAGAGGTCGAGGTCCTGACGCAGGGTCACGTTCAGGGAACGGAAACCGCCGCCCACCGGCGTGGTGAGGGGGCCCTTGATGGAGACGACGAGCTCCTTGATCGCAGCGAGGGTCTCGTCCGGGAAATAGTTGCCGTCATAGAGCTTCTGGGCTTTCTCGCCGAGATAGATCTCGCACCAGTGGATCTTGCGCTTGCCGTCGTAGGCCTTGGCCACAGCCGCGTCCCAGATCTTCATGCTGGCAGGCGTGATGTCCACGCCGATGCCGTCACCTTCCACGTAACCGAGGATGGGATTCTCGGGGACCACCAGCTTGCCGTTGACGGTGGTGATCTTGGTGCCGCCAGCCGGCAGCTTCACATGCTTGTACGACATTCATTACCCCTGGGCGATGAGATGATTGATGGAGTCGCGGGCGCGGATTATACCTTAACGATCTCGCAGGGCCCGGCCTGCAGGGCCAGCGTGCCGGAGCGTCCAGGCAATTGGTCCATGCGCACGGTGTTGATGGGCAGTGACTTACGATCGAGAGTCGCGGCGATGTCGCGGGTGGCTACCAACTGGTAACCCTGCGCCTTCCAACCCGCGAGCAGCTTCTCGAACACCGGCAGGAGCGCCATGCCTTCCAGTTCCGCATGCAGCGTGAACACATGGCCGTGCTCCGGCGGGTCTTTCTCCGTGAGCTTCAACAGGTGCTCGGCGACGTTCTCCACCGTCACGCCGTTCACGCCCACCAGCTCGTCCAAGGTAGGCAGCGTGGTCGGGAGTTGCGGCACGGCGAACACGCGGCCATGCATCTCCGGCATGAAGGGATGGGTGCCGCGGGTGTCGCTGGCGTAATCCATGTGATGCTTAGCCTCGAGCTCGAAGGCATGGGCATTCATCTGCCAACCGGCGGCGCCGAAGGTGGTGGGCTGGGTTCCAAAGACTTCCACGAAGCGGGCCACTGCCGCCTCAAAATCGCGGCGGGTCCACGCTTCATCCTGGCCGGCCACGTTGTCCTGCCAGCGCACGTGATCCCAGGTATGGATGCCCACTTCGAAACCCGCATCCCGCGCGGCGCACATGGGCTCGGGCGCATGCTTGCCGATATCGGGCCCGGGGATCAGCACGCCGTACATGAGAGTCTTCAGACCGTAGTTGCCGGCCACGTTGGTGCGGAAGACTTTCTTCAAGAAGCCGCGACGGAAGATGCGCTTCAGCGCGCGGCCGGTGTTATCCGGCCCGAGGCTGAATAGGAACGTGGCCTGGGCGCTGTGTCTCTTAAGCGTCTCGATGAGCTGCGGCACCCCTTCGCGGGTACCGCGCAGGGTGTCGACATCGATCTTCAGCGCGAGCCGCTTCACGGCTTCAGGCATTGTCTTCCGCCAGTGCCCGCGCCTTCGACACGTCGTTGCGGTAGAACTCGAAGAGCTTCTGCAGAGCGGTCTGCATGGTGACCTTCGGCTCCCAGCCCAACTCCTTGCGGGTGTGCTCGATGCTGGGCAGGCGGTTCTCCACGTCCTGGTAGCCCTTGCCGTAGTAATCATCGGCGCTCACGTCCAGCAGCTTCACTTGCTTGGCGGTGACGGCGTACTCCGGCATGCTCACCGCGATCTTGAGCATCATGTCCGCCAGCTCCTTCACGGAGTGGCTGTTCTTCGGGTTGCCGATGTTGTAGATGCGCTTGTCGGCCACGCCGCCCTTGTTGTCGATGATGGTCATGAGGGCATCGATGCCGTCATCCACGTAGGTGTAGGCACGCTTGCGGGCACCGCCGTCCACCAGCTTGATGGTCTCGCCGCGCACGATCTGCCCCAGGAACTGGGTGACCACGCGGGAGCTGCCTTCCTTCGGCGTGTAGATCGAGTCGAGGCCGGGTCCGATCCAGTTGAAGGGACGGAACAGCGTATAGGCCAGGCCTTCGCGATCACCATAGGCGGCGATGACGCGGTCCATGAGTTGCTTGCTGCAGCTGTAGATCCAACGCGGCTTGTTGATGGGTCCGAGGATGAGTTCGGAGGTGTAGGGATCGAAACCGGAATCGCGGCACATGCCGTACACCTCGGAGGTGGACGGAAACAGCACGCGTTTCTTGTATTTCACGCACTGGCGCACGATGGGCAGGTTGGCCTCGAAGTCCAGCTCGAAGACCCTGAGCGGATCCTTCACGTAGGTGGCAGGTGTCGCGATGGCCACCAGCGGCAGCACCACGTCGCACTTGCGCACGTGGTACTCGACCCACTCACGGTTGATGGTGATGTCACCCTCGAAGAAATGGAAGCGCGGGTTGGACATGAGGTCCGACACCTTGTCGGAGTACATGTCCATACCATGGACTTCCCAGTCCGTGGTCTCGATGATGCGCTTGCTGAGATGATGGCCGATGAAGCCGTTGACGCCGAGGATGAGGATCTTCTTCACGTTCAATCTCCCAATGAAATAGGTCTGCCCACGTGCTGCGCGAGTTGCGCGGCCTCCAGGGTGCGGCCATCCAGTTCCAAAGCCAGTATCTCGATACGTTTGCCGTCGCCGCAGTCTGCGTAGCACCGGCCCGTGGACTCCATATATAAAGTCGGCTTGTCGTGCTTGGCTGCCTCGTCCGGGTAGTGGCTGCGCAGCACCTTCAAGGGTTTGCTGCCGGCAGTGCTATAAGCGCCTGGATACGGAGGCGCCACGGCACGGATCAGGTTGTGCACGGTCCAGGCCGGTTGGCTCCAGTCTATGCGCCCGTCCTCGGCACGGCGGCGGCCGTAGTAACTGCCTGCCTTGAGGTCCAATGGCTGGCGCGACGCGGTGCCGAGCACCAGAGACGGCAGGCTGCGATCGAGCACCTGCTCCGCCGCGACCGTGACCTTGGCGAAGACGTCAGATGCCGTGTCATCCGTGAGGATGGGCACTGACTGCTGGTCCACCAGGTCGCCGGCATCCGGCTTCTTCTCCATATAGTGGAGGCTGGCGCCGGTCTGGCGCTCGCCGTGGATGATAGCCCAGTTCACCGGGACCCGTCCGCGGAACTTGGGGAGCATCGACCCATGCATGTTGAGCGCGCCGCGGCGAGGGGCATCCAGAAGCGGCTCTCCCAGCATGAACCGGTAATAGAAGGAGAACAGGAAGTCCGGCTTCAGGGCTGTGATGCGGGCCGCCAGCTCCGGGGTGTTGGGGTCTGCCGGCGTGATCACCGGGACACCGTTCAGCTCAGCGAGCTTCTTCACGCTGCCGAACCAGATCTTCTCGTTGGGGTCATCCTCGTGGGTGACCACGAGCTTCACATCCACGCCGTAAGCCAGCAGCACGGACAGGCAGCGCACGCCTACGTCGTGGTAGGCGAAGACGACCGCGCTGGCGGTGCCGACGCGGTAGGTCATTTGGACTGCTTCTCCAACACACTGCGGATCAGGAAGCGCGGGCGACGCTGCACTTCCTGGTAGATGCGGCCGACATACTCGCCGAGCAGGCCGATGCCGAACAGCAGGATGCCGATGAAGAAGAAGGCCAGGGCGAACAGGGTGAACACGCCCTGCACGGTGCCTTCAGGGTTCACGATCCGGTAGACCAACAGGGCCACGAACAGGAAGAACGAGCCGGCGGCGATGATGACGCCGACGAAGGAGAACACCTGCAACGGCACCACCGAGAAGCCGGTGACGAGATCGAAGTTTAGGCGGATCAGGCTGTACAGCGAATACTTCGACGCCCCCGCCTCGCGCTCATCGTGTTCCACCTCGATCTCGATCGGCTTGGCAGAATAGAGATAGGCCAGGGCCGGGATGAAGGTGTTGATCTCGCTGGTGTTATTGATGGCCTCGATGACCGAGCGGGAATAGGCCCGTAGCATGCAGCCCTGGTCGGTCATCTTCACCTTGGTGATGCGCTCCCGCAGACGGTTCATCATGCGCGAGGCGCTCTTGCGCCACCAGATGTCATGGCGCTTGCGGCGGATGGAGCCCACGTAGTCGTAGCCCTCGTCCATCTTCTTCAGCAGGTTGCCGATCTCTTCCGGCGGGTTCTGCAGGTCCGCGTCCAGGGTCACCACCGCGTCGCCGCGGGATTGTTCGAAGCCCGCGAGGATGGCGGCATGCTGACCGAAGTTGCTCTGCAGGATCACCACCCGGGTGACGTCGGGGCGCTTCTCGAACTGTTCGCGCAGCATGGCCACGGAACGGTCGGCGCTGCCGTCGTCGATGAAGATGATCTCGTAGGTCCGCAGCAGGAGGTCGAGCGCAGGATACAGGCGCTTGAACAGGGTCGGCAGGGACTCCTGCTCGTTGTAGACAGGGATGACCACCGAGAGTTCGGGGGTGACGCTACCCATCTGCACGACTTTCTTGGGAGTCTTCTTGGTAGTGGTGGTCTTGGCCATGGCGGCTCCGTCAGGCTTTCTGAGTCAGGCAGAGTTTGAGAGCATCGCAGACTCTATCCACATCCGACATCTGCATGGTCGGGAACAGCGGGAAGGTCAGGGTCTCGCTGCCGATGCGCTCGGCGTTGGGGAACTGACCTCCCTTATATCCCATCTTCTTATAGAAGCTGAACTGGTTGAGGGCCTGGTAATGGATACCTAGACCTATGCCCTGGGCATGCATGCGCTGCTTCAGGGTGTTCCGGTCCAGACCGTACTTCTTATATAGAGGCAGCGGCGTGAACATGTGCCAACTATGGCCTGCGTCACCCTTGGCGGGCAACACGGCCAGGGATTCGTCCGCCAGCAGCTCCAGATAGCGGTGCGCCAGGGCGCGGCGCTTCTGGTTGAACTCATCCAGATGCTTCAACTGGCCGATGCCGACCCGGGCGGCTACGTCGGTCATGTTGTGCTTGCTGGCAGCCTCGGAGATATCCATGGTCCCGTCCGGGAACTTGGTGATGCCGTGGAAGCGCAGGATCTCCAGGCGCTTGGCCTCCTCCGGGGTCGCCACGGACACGGCAGCGCCCTCGATGGTGGTCAGGTTCTTGTTGGCGTGGAAGCTGTACACCACGATGTCGCCGAAGGAGCCGACGCGCTTGCCCTTGTATTCGGTGCCGATAGCCTGAGCCGCGTCTTCGATGACACGCAGGTCGTGCTTCTTCGCCAGCGCATACACCGCGTCGAGATCAGCGGCCATGCCGTTGAGGTGCACGGGCATGATGGCACGAGTCTTGGGCGTGATGGCGGCAGCCGCCTGATCCATGAGCATGGAGCGGCTACGCAGGTCCACATCCACCAATACCGGTTTGGCGCCGATGCGCACCACCACGTTGGCGGTGGCGGCGAAGGTCATGGCCGGGACGATCACTTCGTCGCCGGGGCCGATGCCGGCCATCACCAGGCACTCTTCCATGGCGCCGGTGGCGTGCAGGAAGGTGCGCAGATGGCGCTTGCCGCCAAGATATTCGGTCAGGCCCTTCTCGAACTGCTCCACCATGGGGCCGGACGTGATCCAGCCGGAACGCAGCACGTCGGCGACGCCTTGGATGGTCTCTTCATCCAGAGTGGGTCGCGTGAAAGGCAGATAGTCCTTGTTACTCATCTCAACTCCGGGCCACCAGGAACACGCCGACGATGATCACGGCGATGCCCGATATGCGCATGGCGTTCACCGCTTCGCCCATGAAGGCCCAGGCGATGAAGGCTGTGACCACGTAACCGAGCGAGAGCATCGGATAGGCGATGCTCACGGGCACCCGCGAGAGCGCCAGGATCCACACCACCACGCTGATGACATAGCAGAGCAGGCCGCCGACGATGTGGGGCTCGAACGCCAGCTTCAGCCCCGCATTGAGGATGGTGGCGGGCGAAAGCTGGATGATGCCTATGTCCTTCACGCCGGCTTTCAGCAGGAGCTGGGCGGCGGCGTTCAACATCACGCCGGTGAAAACGAGGGCGAAGGCGATCGGGTTCACGGTTTCCTCACGGCGACATGTTGCGGGTCGCGGCCGATGATGGTCATGGGGAGTCCCTGCTTCTGGAGGTCGTCATAGGTCTCGGGCGGCATCACCGCCAGGGCCTTGGGTTCAGACCGCCATTGTGAGGCAAAAGCGTCCAGGTCCGGAATCCACTTAGCCGGCTCCCGGCCGATGCCGAACTCCAACTCTCCTTTATATGCCACCACCGTGAAGGTGCGGCCGAGGTAGAACGGCAGGGATTGGGGGTAGTCCTGCAGGCTATATAGATGAGTGTCCGGCGTGACGAAGGGAGCCATCTGGTCCGCCAGGCTGCGCTGTGAGTAAGCTGGCGACAGGGACTGGGCAGCGAGACCCATGTCCTGCACCCCCAGGAACAGGCCCACGGCCAGGACGCCGATGCCGATGGCGACGCGGTTGCAGTACACCAGCACGAAGCCGACGATCGAGGCCAGGAGCACCATGCCGACGCCGACGGTGAAGCCGGGCAGGAACGCCTGATACAACTCCAAGGGCAACTTATCGGTGTGTTTCTGCAATTCCGGCGCCTGCCACAGGGCCACCACCGCCAGTACCGCGCAGAGGAAGGCGCTCAGCATGGCATCGCGGCGCCGGAGCTTGGCGAGCTCATACCCCACCAGCACCGCCAGGGCCGGGAAGATGGGCAGGATGTAACTGCCGAGCTTGGAGTCGGAGATGGAGAAGAACACGAAGATAAATACACACCAGAGCCACAGGAAGAGCGCCGTGTTGAAGCGCCCGGCTTCGCGGGCATAGGTCTCGCGGCGGAACAGTGCCGCTACGGCGCGGCTGGCCTGGGGCAGGAATATGGACAGGCCGAAGAGCAGGATGGGGATGAAGAACCACCAGGGCGCCACCCGGTGATGCACCGTGGTCAGGAAGCGCTCGAAATGCTCGTGGATGAAGAAGAACTGGGCGAAGTCCGGGTTGCGGACGCTCACCAGCAGGAACCAGGGGGCGGTCACCACTATATATATAAGTAGACCCCCGATGATGTGCAGCTGCTTGAAGCGCACCCAGTCCCGGGTGATGAGGACATAGAGGATGAACACGGCGCCGGGCAGCACCACCGCTTCCAGTCCCTTGCTCAAGGTGGCCAGGGCCGCGCAGGCCCAGGCGGCATACATGAACAGGCGCCGGGCCTTCAGGGATTCCGACTGCATGCTCAGGAGGAAGCCGAACAGGCTGCCGCACATGAAGAAGCTCACGCCCATATCCAGGGTGTTGAAGTGCCCCATCACGGCGTAATAGGCGCTACCCACCAGCACCAGTGCTGCACACCAGGCGGTACGCGCATCGTAAAGGCGGCGCGCGGCGAAGGCGGTCATGAGGATACCGAGGAAGCCTAATAGCGCGGTCCATAAACGCGAGGTGGCGTTCGACTCACCGAAGGCGGAGTACGCCACGGCCGTGGCCCAATACTGGAGGGGCGGCTTCTCGAAATACTTGAGTGTGTCGAGACGGGGCGTCACCCAGTCGCCGGTGGCGAGCATCTCGCGGGGGATCTCGGCGTAACGGCCTTCGTCGGTCTGGAAAAGATCGCGGTGGCCGAGCCCGACGAACCAGACCAGGGCCAGGAGCACCGCTGCCAAAGCGACTTTCGCGCGGGTGCTTAAGACCATGGAACGGCGGGCCCGAGGATAAACCGTGGATTATACAAGGAGTTGCGCCTGCTTTCCCCGACCGCATCTGGGTCAATCACGGGTCTTGGTCGCCCGCGTGGCCCACTCCATGAGCTCATCGGCGTCTTCGAGTATGTCTGCCGGTACTTCGTAATAGCGGTGCAGCTCCTTCTTACCCCTCGGATTGAAAGGCCGGCTGCCGGCGTTCACATAGGCCGGGCGGCTGGCTTCGTCGGTACGGAGATAGAGCGAGCCCTTGTGGACGATGCCGAAGAAGCTGCCACTCATATATAGACCGTGCCCGCCGAACATGGCGCGGGTCTTGAGGGCCCGGGCGCCTTCCAGCTGTTCCAGCACGTAGTCGAGGAAGCTGCGATCGGCCATCAACGTAAGGGGGCGACCAAGCCCGTCTCCCGGTAGCGGCGGTAGTCGGCTAAGACCAGCGCGTGATCGAAAGCGAGAGCCGGCGGCTTTGATGGATCGAAGGCTTGAGCGTTCTTGGCGTCATCCCCGCCCTTGGGCGTGCCATGAGCTTCTGCGACATAGACCGCGGTGACGGTGTGGCCGCGAGGATCACGGTTCGGGTCAGAGTAGTTGCCTAGCAGTGCCTTGAGTATGACCTTGAGGCCTGTCTCCTCCTCTGCCTCTCGCACCGCGGCGTGTTCCAGGGTCTCACCCATGTCCACGAAGCCGCCGGGGATGGCCCAACCATGAGGTGGATTCTTGCGCTCGATGAGCACGATGGGACGGCCGGGTACATCGAGCAGCTCGATGATGATGTCAGCGGCGATGATCGGAGTGGTCGGACGCGGCATCTAATTATCCCCGCGCTTGGTGAAACGGATGATGTTGCGGCGCGAGCGTTTGTCGGGGCGCTTCTCGGGAGCCGGATTGCGCAGGGCCCGTTCCTTGCGCAGTACAGCGCGAGTCGCGCGAGCGGTAGCACTACCGGCAGTCTCTTCATAGAGAGCCTGGGCATCTGCGGCCTTGCCGCGCTTGTCCGAGAGGGCCCGGATCGTCAGCTCCATGGGGTCGTCGCCACGGGTCAGGGAAATGAGATCGCCCTGGCGCGCGTCGCGAGAAGGCTTCACGCGCAGGCCGTTCACATGCACCTTGCCGCCATTGATGGCGACGGTGGCGAGGGAACGCGTCTTATAAAGCCGGGCACTCCACAACCACTTATCAAGTCGTACTTTCTCGTCACCGCCCATAAGCAAACTCTATATAAGTACTATGCCCGGCACGGGCGGCCCATTGCACACGGATGTGCGCCATATATACGTATCCCTACTCGCACACCCTCGATATTGCTCAACCGACCAGCTTGGCCGCCACTGCGCGAAACTCCGCGCTGATGCGCGGGTCTGCATCCACCCGCCGCCAGAATTCCCCTGCCAACTGCTGCGCTTCGCCCCAGACCTCGAAAGTCCCCGCCCTTGGGCGTGGCAGCGCTGCCGGCGCATCTGGAACGATACCACCATGGGGGGATAAGGCCATGGGCAGCATGTCATACACCGGCGCGAGCCTGAGGCGCGGTCGCTGGTGCAAGCCATCTCCATAGAAGCCCAGGTTGCCGAAGTGTCTGTCGGTATTGGCGATGAGCTGGCCATAGGCATCCACCAGCCGGACCCGGCGCGTATCCGCGGCCGAGAGCAGGCCATCTTCGGACAAGCGCTCGGCGAGCGCCGGCCAGTTGTCGCGCTGGCTGTAGAGATCATCATCCAAGGGACCAGCCGTGAGGAACCCACGACGGCCACGCAGCCCGATCCGGTCGAAGCGTTCCACTTCCAGGAAGCGCCGCTCTCCCTGGTCCACGACTTCGGCCTCGGCCGCCGGGATGCCATTCTCGCGCAACACCGCCAGGCCTAAGGATTCGCAGACCAAGAGGTCACGCCACCGCTGGTCGGAGGGGCTGCCGACGCCCGGCGAGAACTTGACGATGAGATGCCTGCCGCCGCGCGAGGCCGTGAACTTGGGATGCTCGCCGCCCGCAGAGGAATCCCCTCCCAAGGCCGCGTTACGCACGAGTTCGG
>DASYCJ010000002.1:0-13537 GCA_036500225.1 Gammaproteobacteria bacterium | reverse complement strand
CACGGCGATGGCGTGCTCCACGGTGCCGGGGCCGGAGTTGTAGGCGGCGAGCGCCAGCAGCCAGTCACCGCCGAACTCATCATGCAGCGCATAGAGGTAATCCAGGGCCGCTTTGGTGGAGGCGCCCACGTCGCGGCGCCCGTCGTACCACCAGTTTTGCTTGAGCTCATAGATATGCCCGGTGGCGGGCACGAACTGCCACAGACCCGAGGCGCGGCCGTAGGAGTAGGCGAAGGGATCGAAGGCGCTCTCCACCACCGGCAAGAGCGCGATGTCCATGGGCATCTTGTGCGCTTCCACCTGCTGGGCGATGTAATAGAGATAGGGGCGGGCACGGCCGGCCACGCGGTTCAGGTATTCGCCGTGGGCGGCGAACCAGTCGAGTTCACCCTGCACGCGCACGTCATCCACCGCGAGACCATCGCTCTGCAACGTGAAACGCTGCGCCAGGTAGTGCCAGAGGTCGTCGTTCTGGGTCTCGCTCGGCAGCAGGGTCACATCGCTCCACTGTACGTCGGGACCGGCATCGCTTCCGCTCACCATGTTCAGGTCCGGGATCGGCGTCGCCGCATCGGGTCCGAGGGAGGCGGTGACCGGACTGCTGCCGGTGGCCACGGCGGGCGGTACCGTGCTCACGGCGGCAGGCGGCGGAGTAGTGTTCGCAGTCGGCGCGGCGGACGCGGGCGTCTCCTGCTTCACGGGATGACCGGCGCAGGCGGCCAGGAGGATGGTCGATACCAGACTGGCGGTGATGTAAGGCAGGAGTCTCATCTTGATCTTTCTCTCCATCTCTCAACTGAAACCGTCTTTCCATTTGCGGATGACGGCGAATGTCTCTACAGCGTCTTTCATCGTGTGCCCCGCATGACGCGAAGCGGCCTGCATCACGGTCGGTGACTCGCAGCGTAGGAAAGGGTTGACCTCTTTCTCCAGACCCAGCGTCGAAGGCAGCGTGGACTCACCGCGTGCACGTCTCGCGTCACAGCGGGCCGCGTACTCGTGCACTGCAAGGTTGCCCGGTTCCACCGTGGCTGCGAAACGCAGGTTCTTCACGGTGTATTCATGGCCACAGCAGACGAGGGTGCTTGCGGGGAGAGCGGCGAGTCTCGCCAATGAACCGTACATCTGTGCGGGCGTACCTTCGAAGGGGTGTCCACACCCGGCGCTGAACAGGGTGTCACCGCAGAACAGTATACCGTGGCCGGTGAAGGCGATGTGCCCGGCGGTATGCCCGGGTATGTCCAATACCCGTAGCCGTGTGCCCAGACCCGGCAGTTCCAACTCCTGGCCATCCGTCAGGGGCACCGTGACCGCGTCGCGTGCCTCCCGGGCTGGGCCGAACACCGGGCAGCTGTGGCGAGCAGCCAGCGCCGCTGCACCGCCCATGTGGTCGGGGTGATGGTGGGTAAGCAGCACCGCGCCGAGCTTGAACTGCCGCGACGCGATGGCCTGTTCCGCGGGAGTCGCGTCGCCCGGATCCACCACAGCGGCGTTGCCGGCAGCATCTGTCAACAACCATATGTAATTGTCGGTGAAGGCCGGTACTGGGATGAGATTCAGCTCCATGGGGTCCATCCTAGCGGAGGCAGGCGCGCCCGGCCATGCTGGGGCGGTTGTGATACTGTCCCGGCAGCTTCATCCTGGGGTGGCATGGCGTGATGCATAAGGAGCTACAGGCCTGGTGGCAGACCGAGACCGGCGCCTACCTGCTGCAGCAGGAGCGTGCGGCTTTGGGCGAGGCGCTGCCCACTCGCTTCGGCTACTACCTGCTGCAATCCGGTTGCTGGGGCACGCCTGGGACGCTGCTCGAGAGCAGCACCATCCGCACCCAGCTGATCGTCGGTGACTGTGGCCAGGCCGGCAGCAGCATCGCCGGTGACCCGTCCTATCTGCCTTTCGCCGCCGACTCCATGGACCTAGTGTTGCTGCCTCACACCCTGGAACGGGTGGCGGAGGCCGAGAAGGTGTTGCGTGAAGCGGAGCGGGTCTTGCATGGCGAAGGGCACGTGGTGATATTGGGCTTCCATCCCTTCGGGCCCTGGGGTCTGCACCGATATGTTGGAGCACGTCCCCCCTGGAGCGGGCGCTTCCTGAACTTGTGGCGCCTCAACATCTGGTTGCGGGTGTTGGGCTTCGAAGTGACGACGGTGCGGCAGTCCGTATTCCGGCCGCCATTCGGGTCGTCCGGCATGCTGCGCCGCAGCGCCTTCCTCGATCGACTGGGCTGGCGCGCAAGCGCCGGGGTCTATATGGTGGTGGCCCGCAAACGAGTGTTCGGCATGACTCCGTTGCGCATGAAGCCCAGCCTCGCGCAGACCGCGTTCGGCAGCGTGGCCAAACCCACCACCCGGAGCATGGGATGAGCCTGGAGATCTATACGGATGGCGCCTGCCGTGGCAATCCCGGACCCGGAGGCTGGGGCGCGCTCATCAAAGATGGTGTCAGCGAACAGGAATTGTCCGGCGCCGAGCTGGATACCACCAACAACCGCATGGAACTCACCGCTGCCATCAAGGCGCTGCAGCAGGCGCCGGCGGGCAGTGCCGTGGATCTCTATACCGACTCCAAATATGTCATGGACGGCCTGAACCAGTGGCTGCCGAATTGGAAGAAGCGCGGTTGGAAGACCGCTGACAAGAAGCCAGTCAAGAACCAAGACCTGTGGCAGGCGCTCGATGAGGCCAACGCTCGCCACAAGGTGCGCTGGCATTGGGTCAAGGGGCATGCCGGCAACGACGGCAACGAACACGTGGATCGCCTCGCCAACGAGGCCATCGATGAACTGCTGAGGGAGAGGGCCTAAGCGATGCGTCAGATCGTATTGGATACCGAGACCACGGGTCTGGAACCCCGCGAGGGGCATCGCATCATCGAGATCGGCTGCATCGAGATATCGGATCGTCGGGTCACCCGCAATTCCTTCCATACCTATATAAACCCGGAGCGGCAGGTGGAGGCGGGCGCCCTCGAGGTGCACGGCATAGATAACCGCTTCCTCAAGGACAAACGCCGCTTCGCCGAGGTGGCGGTCGAATTCCTGGAGTTCGTACGCGGTGCCCAGCTCGTGATCCACAACGCTGCCTTCGACGTGGGCTTCCTCAACCACGAGCTAGGTCTCATGAAGCACGAGGTGACGGACATCCGCGGGGTCTGCGAAGTGCTGGATACCCTGGAACTGGCGCGCAGGCAGCACCCGGGGCAGAAGAACAGCCTGGACGCACTCTGTAAGCGCTACAGCGTGGACAACTCAGGTCGCGAGTATCACGGCGCCCTGCTGGATGCCCAGCTCCTGGCGGAAGTCTACCTGGCCATGACCGGCGGCCAGTCGGCCCTGATATTGGATGCGGAAGGGCAGCGCAATTCGAGTGGCGGCGCCCAAGGGCCGCGGCTCATCGACCGCAGTGGCCTGACCCTCAAGGTACAGCGCGCCAGCGATGCGGAGCGGGCCGCCCACGCCGAGAAACTCAAGGAGATCGCCAAGGCCAGCGGATCTCTGCCGCTGTGGCCGGCCGATGAGGTAGGAGGGTGAATCCCATGCCGCGAGCCGGTATGCTGGTGCTTACGGAGGATCAGAGATGAGACCACGTATCCTGGCCTTGCTGGCTTGCCTTGCGTTACCCCTGCCGGTACTGGCGGACGACACGCCCGCTCCCGCCAACGATGTGTTCAGCTATAGCACCCTGACGGTAGACCATCAGCACGAACACTCAGATTTCTTTGCTGATAGTTCCCAGGGCAATGGCTTGGCACTTTCCTACGATTTCTCCGGTGTGTATCTGTTCGGCCAGTGGGCCAAACTGGACTTCGATACCCTGGGCGCCCCTAATACCGGCAGCCATACCGTGCAGGGCGTGGGCGTGGGAGC
The DNA here is from genome assembly GCA_036500225.1 of Gammaproteobacteria bacterium. Taxonomy (GTDB): domain Bacteria; phylum Pseudomonadota; class Gammaproteobacteria; order Natronospirales; family REEB76; genus DASUBN01. Next base: position 9,672 of record DASYCJ010000002.1, on the reverse strand, counting down.
CCACCAGGCCTACAGCAACACCATGTCTTTCTATATCGACCTCGCCTACATGCAGGACAAGCTAAGTTCCAACCTCGGCGCTGGAAGCGATGACTACTGGCGTGTGGACTATGGCATGCGAGCCCAGGTCACCGAGATGCTGGAAGTGGACGCGGCCATCTTCACCGAGCGCAATACCAGCTTCGGCCGCCGGCCCTTCGGTGAACGCCTGGGCGGCGGAGTGGATTTCGGCCCCGTGAGCCTGCTGGCGGCTATCGAACACACCGCCAACGGCAATCGCACCGAACTATCCCTGTCCTGGGCTTATCACTAATCTCCTGAAATCCCTTCCCATCGATCCGCTGCTGCCGGAGATCCGACGGCAGTTGGAGCAGCACTCAGCTCTGGTCATCCAGGCGGCACCCGGCGCCGGCAAGACCACCCGCGTGCCACCTGCGTTGTTGGATGCGCAGTGGGTCCGGGGGCAGAAACTCATCATGCTGGAACCGCGGCGCCTCGCGGCCCGCTCGGCTGCCCGCTACATGGCAGCGGAGCTGGGCGGCGAAGTGGGCGGGATCGTGGGTTACCGGGTGCGCATGGACACGCGAGTGAGCCGCACCACCCGCATCGAGATCGTCACGGAAGGCGTGTTGACCCGTCTCCTGCAGGACGATCCGGCACTGAGCGGTTACGCCGCAGTCATCTTCGACGAGTTCCATGAACGAAGCCTTCAGACAGACCTGGCTCTGGCTCTGTGTCTAGAGAGCCGTGCAGCACTGCGTCCCGATCTGAAACTCATCGTCATGTCCGCGACCCTGGAGGCGGCGCCGGTGGCGAAGCTCCTGGGAGATGCGCCGGTATTGAGCAGCGAAGGACGCCAGTATCCGGTTGAGACCCGCTATCTGCCTTTGCGGGAGCGGGAAGCCGATCTCCCACAAGTGCAGCTGGCGGTGGAGCGAGCGCTCCAGGAAGAGACCGGTAACCTGCTGGTGTTCCTGCCCGGCGCCGGCGAGATACGCCGCTTGCAAAAGAGGCTGGAAGGCCGCGTGCCGGATTCCGTGCTGGTGGCGCCGCTCTATGGCGATCTCGACAATGCCGCCCAGGATCGAGCCATCGAACCGCCGTCGGCGGGTAAGCGCAAGATTGTGCTCGCTACTTCCATCGCCGAGACCAGCCTGACGATAGAAGGAATTCGGGTAGTGGTGGATATGGGCGAGATGCGGGTACCGCGCTTCGATCCGGTGAGTGGTATGTCACGGTTGGAAACAGTACGGGTATCGCGTGCCTCAGCGGATCAGCGCCGCGGCCGCGCCGGCCGCCTGGGTCCCGGTATCTGTTATCGACTTTGGCGTGAATCCGAGATCCTCGCGGCAGCGAGTACGCCCGAGATATTGGCCGCCGATCTCGCAGACCTGGTGCTGGAACTGGCCCGTTGGGGTGCTACCGCAGCTGACGCCTTGCGCTGGCTGGACCCGCCGCCTGCCGCAGCCTTCGAGCAAGCCCGCACGCTGCTCCGGGACCTCGGTGCCTTGGATGCAGAGGGGCGCATCACCGCGCACGGCGGCGAGATGCTGAGACTCCCGTTGCATCCCCGGCTCGCGCACATGGTATTGCGCGGCAAGGCTTTGGGCTGGGGTGCCCTGGCCTGTGATCTCGCCGCGCTCCTGAGCGAACGGGACCCATTGCGCAGCGGCCCGGGCCCGAGCCCGGCGGATCTGCATCTGCGGCTGCAGATGATGCAGGCCAACGATGCAGAATCCAAAGGCCGCACCCGCCTGATGCGGGTCGTCGCAGCAGATTTACGGCGCAACGTCGGCGTGTCGCCGCGGGATCAGGAGGTAGGTGACGAGGGCGTCCTGCTCGGGTTCGCCTATCCGGACCGGCTGGCACAACGCCGCCCCGGCGATACACCGCGCTATCTCCTGGCCAACGGACGTGGGGCTGTGCTGCTTCAAGGCGATGGCCTGAGCGCCACGCCCTGGCTTGCGGTGGCACAACTGGACGGCATGGCGCGGGAAGCCCGCATCTTCATGGCCGGGCGCATCAGCAAAACCGATATCGAGAAGCATTTCGCGGAGCGTATACAGGACCAGGATTCCGTGAGCTGGGACGAGGCGAGTGGCGCCGTGCTGGCCCGTCGGCAGAGGCGCCTGGGTGCCTTGGTACTTGAAGACAAGCCAGCCACGTCCATCACGCCTGATATCCTGGCCAAGGGTTTGTTGGAAGCGGTGCGGCAGAAGGGCCTGAACGTACTCCCCTGGACGCCGGGCTTGCGCAACCTGCAGGCCCGGGTCGGCTTCTTAAGGCGCGTACTGGGGCCGGCCTGGCCGGACTTGGACGATGCGACCCTGCTCAAGGACCTGGACGCCTGGCTTCCTCCCTGGCTGCTGGGCATGAGCCGCCTATCCCATCTGGAGCGGCTGCCCCTGGATGAAGCCCTCACGGGCCTACTGGATCACAAGCTGCGTCGCCAGCTGGACGAGCAGGCTCCAAGCCATGTGACCGTGCCCAGCGGCTCCAGCATCCGAGTGGACTACACCGAAGGGGAGACGCCGGTATTGCGGGTGAAGATCCAGGAGATGTTCGGTCAGGCAGATACGCCCAAACTGGCGGGTGGCAAGGTGCCGGTGATGCTGCATCTGCTCTCACCGGGGCAACGTCCCATGCAGGTGACCCAGGACCTTAAGGGCTTCTGGCAGCGTACCTGGCCGGAAGTGAAGAAGGAGTTGAAAGGGCGCTACCCGAAGCATCAGTGGCCGGAAGATCCCACCGTGGCGGTAGCTTCCCGGACCGGTCGGAAGCCGCGGCCTAGGCGCTGATCAATGGAAGAGTTTTTTCCAGAGCGGCGTATCGCCGTCCTTCTTGTGATTCAAGGTGATGTGCAGCAGGAAGCCCGGGTCGCTGCCGCGTGACTCCTCGATGCCGGTGATGACACCGGACAGCTGGTAAGCCTTCTTCTGGCCTTCCATGTTCAGCAGCACTTCTACGTTGCTGCCAAGATGCATGCGTCGGCTGGTGCGGATCTTCACGCTGTGGGCCGTGAGGTCCACGGTGGTGCCGTAGAACTTCGAGACGGTGACGTCTTCGCCGCCGACGTTCAGGGTGTGGATGATGGCCTTGTCTTCGGTCTTCATCGCGGTCTTACCGGTTCCGGGACGCGTGAGCATATATATCGACCTACCCCTGTAATTTTCATCCCCATGACTGGGATTCTAACAACAATGCCCCATCTGCCAAGGGCTTTGGTGACAGCGGTCAGGGCTTGACATAGTGCAAGTCTTGGCTTGGCATTAAGTGAAATGGCCTTTTGCGGTCTGTTAGAATCGCCGGCCTTGGATTTCCCGTAGCGGGGAGTCCTGCCCGGCACGAGGCCCGCATGACTGTCCGCACCCGATTCGCTCCCAGCCCCACCGGTTACCTGCATATCGGGGGGGCCCGTACCGCCCTGTTCTGTTGGCTGTATTCCCGCCACCACGGCGGCACCTTCATCCTGCGCATCGAGGATACGGACCGGGAGCGCTCCACGGATGAGGCGGTGCAGGCGATCCTGGATGGCATGTCTTGGTTGGATCTCAGGGCTGACGAAGGTCCGTTCTACCAGACCCAGCGTTTCGACCGTTATCGCGAAGTGGCCCAGCAACTCCTGAAAGACGGCCACGCCTACCACTGCTATTGCAGCAAGGAAGAGCTAGACGCCATGCGTGCAGAGCAGATGGCCCGCAAGGAGAAACCGCGTTACGACGGCCGTTGCCGCAACCGCAAGGAGCCGGTCCCGGGCGTGACTCCGGTGGTCCGCTTCAAGAATCCCCAGGATGGCCAGACCGTGGTGGAAGACGTCGTGAAGGGCCGGGTGGTGTTCGACAACCATGAGCTGGACGACCTCATCATCGTGCGCTCCGACGGTAACCCCACTTATAACTTCTGCGTGGTGGTGGATGACATGGACATGCGCATCACACACGTGATGCGTGGTGACGACCACCTGAACAACACCCCGCGGCAGATGAACATCCTGAAGGCGCTGGGCTGCACGCCGCCCCAGTACGCGCACCTGCCCATGATCCTGGGACCGGATGGCACCAAGCTCTCCAAGCGCCACGGTGCCGTGAGCGTAATGCAGTACCGGGAAGACGGCTTCCTGCCGGAAGCGGTGTTGAACTATCTGGTGCGCTTGGGTTGGTCCCACGGTGACCAGGAGATCTTCAGCCGCGAGGAGATGGTACAGCTCTTCGATATCAAGGACATCAACACCTCCGCTTCCGCCATCAATCCCCAGAAACTCCTGTGGCTGAACCAACACTACATCAAGACCGGTGACCTCAAGCGTCTGGGAGAAGAGCTGGGTTGGCACCTGGCCCGCATCGGCGTGGATGTATCCAAGGGCCCGTCCCTCGAAGGGCTGGTGAAGGCCCAGCAGGAGCGAGCCAAGACCTTCAAGGAGATGGCGGAGGGCAGCCGCTTCTTCTTCGAGGAAGTGAAGGAATACGACTCCCAGGCTGCCGCCAAGAATCTCACGCCGGACGTGCTGCCGGCGCTCATGACCCTGCGAGAGAAGCTGGTGGCCTTGACGGAGTGGAGCGCACCGGCGCTGCATGACGCACTGAACGCCACGGCAGAAGGCTTGGGGCTGAAACTCGGCAAACTGGCCCAGCCCCTGCGGGTAGCGGTATCTGGTGGCGGCGTATCGCCGCCCATCGATGCGACCTTGGAACTGCTAGGGCGGGAGACGAGCTTGAAGCGCTTGGATAGGGCGTTGGAATATATCAAGCAGCATTCTTGAAGACCCCATGGGGATTGCTCGCCCCATCCCTGGGGTTTACCCCTGCGGGGCCGCCTGCGGCGGTCCAAAATCGCTCCCGGCGATTTTGTCGAACCCCGAAACAAGGGAGAGTTCGCATCCCGGCTGGGGACGCCATAAAAGAAAAGGGGCCGCTTGAAGCGGCCCCTTTTCTTTTATGGCGTCCCCATGGGGATTCGAACCCCAGTTACAGCCGTGAAAGGGCTATGTCCTAGGCCTCTAGACGATGGGGACGGAACCTCTTCTCAAAGTATGAGGGCGCCCTACGGACGCCCTCTAAAAGCTTGGTGGAGCTAGTCGGGATCGAACCGACGACCTCTTGCATGCCATGCAAGCGCTCTCCCAGCTGAGCTATAGCCCCAAGCCGAAGGAGCGGCATTTTCCACGTCGGGGGCGCCGGTGTCAAGGCAATATCCCTGTTCCGCCCGTGACTTACGCATTTCTGGCAGTAAAAAACCGGCCAACGGCCGGTTTTTTGTCCCCACGCCGATTTCCGGCCGAGCCTGCTACTGGATCACCACGTTATAGGTGATGGTGAAGGAGGGTGCCGTGCCGCCGGTCTTGCCGTTCATGCTGCCGGTCAGAGTGATCTTGAAGTTGGTGATGGTCGAATCCGTGCAGGGCCGGGTACAACTCGGCGTATATACGTAGCTCGTGCCACCGTTATTGGAATAGGTGATGTTGCCGGTGTCGGTGCCGCTGACGATGGAGAGGCCGCTGCTGGTGGCGCCATCCGTGAAGGTGAACGGCGGTTTGGCGGGCAGGCTCAAGACCGTGTTGGCAGGCACCGGATCGCTGATCACCAGACTGCCGGAATCCACCGGACCCCGCCCGTTGTTCTGCACCTGGATGGTATAGGTCGCAGTGGCGCCGGGGATGGCCTTGGACCGGGTGGTGCCCTCGATGGGATCCGTGGCCATGGCCACGCTCTTGGCAATCAGCAGCGCCGGTACTTCTAGGTCGAAGGAGCCGTTGGCGGTATGAGTGATAGTGGTGAGCGTGGGAGCCCTCTCTGTTCCCTCCGTTGCAGTCACTGTCACGGTCCAGAAGCCGGTGGCCAGGCTGAAATCGGTGGGGAAGGGATATTCGAAAGCCTCGGTGGCAGCGCTCACGACGCCCGCGCAATTGGTCGCTCCATCCTTGGTCATGGTGCCGGTGGTCGTGGCACCCGTCGGGTCCGTGAGGGTGATCACCGGTGCGCTGCCACCCACCAAAGGATCGGTATCGGCGCTGCCGAAGGGATCGCTCACCACCGCGCAGATGAACACCGTCTGACCTGGGATGAACACGCCGTTGGTGGGCGGGGTTATGGTGGAGTAGGTGGTGGTATAGGCGGTCACGCTATCCACGTTGATGACCGTAGGCGTGTTGAAGGAGACAGTACTGCTGCCCTGTGCCGCGGTCTTCTGCGACACGGATATGGTCCGGGTGGTGTTGTTGTCGTGCACCCGCAGCACGAGGTTCGTTCCGGAGATCAGGGTGTCTTTCGGCACCGTGATCGCATAAGGGAACAGCGTCGGACCGTTGGTGACACTCACCGAGCCGCTGGTGGCTATGGACGTGCCGGCAGCCGTCCTCAACTCCACGGTCGTGGGTCGCGAGGTGCCGGCGCTGCCGCCGGTCGCGGTCTCGATCAGCTTCACCGTCATGGTGACATTGCCGGTATCCGGTGTGTTGGCGAACTTCAAGGCCGCCGCCAGCACCGGAGACAAGGGGAAATCCATGAAGTTGTTCGCAGCGATGGGCGTGGCGGTGCCGGTGTTCGTGGTCTGAGGCACGCGGCTCAGGGTCCGCTTGGTTGCCGTGGTCGTGTCGTCATAGAGATACAGGAATTTGCTGCCGTGACCGGCGCACCTGGATTGAGCCACGGTGACGGTCGGTGCCAGCGGTGCGAAGCCATTCACGCCGTTCGCGGTGTTCACCGTCGCGGTGTTGTCGATGGTGGTGCAGTCAGCGGTGCCGCTGGCCACCTGGGCAGTGAAGACGATGGTCACGGAACCGTTGGCCGGTACCGTGATGCCAGTGATGTTCAATCTGCCGTCGCCGTTGGCGCCACCGGTGTTGGTGGAAGAGTCGGTAGCACCGCTGGGGATGCTCACCACCGAGAAGCCGCTGAGGTTGGGGGGCACATCGTCCGTGACACTGGCGCCCACCGCGGCCACGCCTGCTGATTCGTTCAGGGTGATGGTGTACTGGACCGTGTCACCCACGTTGTAGTCGCCGCCGCCCGGGTTGAGCACACTCTTGGTGGAACCGGTCAGATCCGGCACCACGATGGTTGTGGTATCGGTGGTCGTGTTGTTGGCCAAGTTGAAATCCAGGCTTGGATTCGATGCCACCGATACCGTGTTGGTCAAAGAGGTCGGAGCGTTGCTCGCGACATTCACGTTCAGGATGATGGCCGGGAGACTGCTCCCGGAGTTGACCGTCACGTTCGTGGCGGTACAGGTCACCACCTGACCCACGGCGCCGCAGCTCCAGCCGCTACCGCTGGCGGAGGCGAAGGTCTCGCCCGTGGGTAAGGTATCGGTGACTGTGACGGTGTCAGTAGGGGCGTATTGATCCGGACCGTTGTTGGTGGTCGTGAGGGTATAGGTGCCGGTGCCGCCGGCACTGAAGCTGCCCGTGTGACTGGAGGTGACCGTGAAGTCCACCGCATGGAACTTCACGGCGAAGGCGACGCCCTGCAGGCCGCTGCCCAAGAACGACGCGGATAGGGTCGTGGGGCTGCCCTGGGTGGCGAAGGCATAGGCGCCCACGTTGCCGTTCACACCTGTCTCCGTGACCGTCGCGGTGCCGGTCCCGCTCAGGGTCGGGAACGTGGTAGATCCGGTATAGGCCATGTTCGCCAACAGCGTCCAGGGATTGCCATTGGTGGTGAAACTCAGGTTCTCGCCGCCGTTGGTGGATTCCGCGTCGGCGGCCACCAGCGCATAGGGCACCGTGCCGGAGCCGACGGTGAGCACGATACTGCTGATGGTGACGACCGTGGTGCCGGCCCCGCCGGTCTGGTACAGGGCGGGGTTGCCCGGGATGGTGATGAAGGCGCTCTGTCCCAGGGCCGCACCGGTCCAGGTCGGTGCCGCGGTGGAGGTGAGCGCGGGTCCCGAGACCTTGAGCGTGAAGCTCAAGGTGCTGCCGCCGGCCAGGGTGATGACGAAGGCCTGGCCGCCTGTGCTGATGGCCGTGGCGTTGTTGTAGTTGCTGAAATCTATCCAGCAGTAGGTGGCGTAATCCGCCGGGCCGTTGACACCTTGGCTCGCAGCGGAGCCGCAGGTGCCGGTGGAGGGGGCGGCGGAAGCTGCAGGCGCGAACCACGCAGATGCCAGCGACAGGCACAGCGCAGCATACGTGCGCGCGCCACCATAGCGCCGCCTGGCGGCGCGAAGCCTGTCTGCGATCATCATGGCCTACGATCCTCGACTAACTCAATTAGTCCTTAAGGATTCTCATACGCCACGATCCATCAGGCGCCGCTAGGGTATGCCCTAGCCCAAAGTCTGGCGAATACTACTGGATCACCACATTGTAGGTGATGGTGAAGGAGGGCGCCGTGCCGCCGGTCTTGCCGTTCATGCTGCCGTTGAAGGTGATCTTGAAATTGGTGATGGCCGAGTCCGTGCAGGGCCGGGTGCAAGCTGGTGTATACACGTAGCTCGTGCCGCCGTTATTGGAATACGTGATGTTACCGGTGTCGGTGCCGCTGACGATGGAGAGACCGCTGCTGGTGGCGCCATCCGTGAAGGTGAAAGGCGGTTTGGCGGGCAGGCTCAAGGCCGTGTTGGTAGGTACCGGATCGCTGATCACCAAGCTGCCGGAATCCACTGGACCCCGACCGTTGTTCTGCACCTGGATAGTGTAGCTCACCGTGGCGCCGGGGATGGCCTTGGAACGGGTGGTGCCCTCGATGGGGTCCGTGGCCACCGCCACGCTCTTGGCGATCAAGAGCGACGGCACGTCCACGTCGAAGGCGGTGTTGGCGGTGTGGGAGACCGCGCCCTCCGTGCCCTCGTTGCCGGTCACGGTCGCGGTCCAGAAGCCGGTAGCGGCGCTGCCGGGCGGCGGGACGGTGTAGGCGAATTCGTAGGAGTTGCCCAAGGTGAACGTGTTCGTCACATCTTTGTCTGCGGTTCCGTCGCAATTCGTCTTGCCGGGCGTGGCAGGGGGGTTCTCAGTCATGGCCGCAGCGGACACCAGCACCGTGCCATTGGAGTCGGTGATGGTGATCATCGCTGAGCCGATGTCGGTGGAACCGAAGGGGTCATTCACCACCGCGCAGACGAAGACCGTGTTGCCGGGCGTGTAGACCGTCGTGGTGGTGGTCGCAGGATAGGTGGCGTTGTAGACGTTGACGGACTTGACGAAGACCAGGGGGTTCGCAGTGGTGCCCGCCGGGAACGACACGCTGCTGGCGCCAACGCCGGCAGCAAATTGGGACACTACCACCGTACGGTTTGTAGTGTTGTTCGAATTGTTCTTGATCAGCAGTTTCAGGAATTGACCCGCAGGCACCAGGGTCGCCGTTGCGGTGAATCCGATGGTGTACATGGTCGTGGTAGCTGAATTGAACGACACGGTGCCGGTGCCGATGGTCGCGCCGCCGCTGGTCTCCAGCGTCGCGGTGATGGTGCGGGTGCTGTTGTTCCCGGTACGCGCCATGATCAGATTGAATTTGGCCGGGCCGGCATTGATCTGCAGCGGTTCCTGCAACGGCAGCCCTGCCATGCTCCAGGTGTCGGTGATGGTGTTGCCGTTGATGGTGCGTCCACCACCACCGGCCGTGGGGGCCGTGCGAGTGATGGTCAGATTGTCATAGGGGTAGATCGCCTTGTCGCCGTTGATAGGGTTCACGCAGGATGACTGGGCCACGGTGACGGTGGGCGCTGTGACCGTGA
>DASYCJ010000001.1:0-47612 GCA_036500225.1 Gammaproteobacteria bacterium | reverse complement strand
CGAGTACCAGGAGCGGGTGTTCCGCCACTTCCTGGATGAGTACGCCGCCGGTCGCACGCCCAACCCGGACGTGCTGTGCAACAGCGAGATCAAGTTCAAGGCTTTCCTGGACCACGCTTTGCGCCTGGGCGCCGCCCACATCGCCACCGGCCACTACGCCCGCCTGGCGCCGCGCGCCGGCGGCGGCGTGAAGCTGCTCAAGGCCGTGGATGGGTCCAAGGACCAGAGCTACTTCCTGCACGCGGTACCCCAGGCGGCGCTGGCTCGTTCCCTCTTCCCTCTGGGCGACCTGCTCAAGGATGACGTGCGCCAGCGCGCGCGGCAGGCAGGTTTCGCCAACCACGACAAGAAGGACAGCACCGGCATCTGCTTCATCGGCGAGCGCCGTTTCGCGGAGTTCCTGGGCAAGTACCTGCCCGCCAAGCCCGGTGATATCGAGACCGAGGATGGCCGCATCATCGGTCGCCACAACGGCCTCATGTACTACACCCTGGGCCAACGCGAGGGCTTGGGGATAGGCGGTCGTCGCGATGCGGATCCGAGCCCCTGGTACGTGGCCGGCAAGGACATGACGCGCAACGTGCTGCTCGTGGTGCAGGGCCACGACCATCCGCGGCTGCTACAGCCGGCGCTCAGCGCGGTGCGGCTGCACTGGCAGGACGGCAGCGTGCCGACGGCCCCGTTCCGCTGCGCCGCCAAGACGCGTTACCGCCAGGCAGACCAGGCCTGCACCATCACGGCCTCGGACGCGGGGAGTTGCGCAGTAGAGTTCGACCGGCCGCAGCGCGCCGTCACGCCGGGGCAGTACGCCGTGTTCTATTCCGGCGAGGAATGCCTGGGCGGCGGCGTCATCGCCGCGGAAGCAGCCTGACGCATCCCGCAAGCGTGGCGCTTACCTTATAATAGGCGTCCTCAGCATCCCTTCCCCGACGGCCTCCGTGCCGATCCCGCAGCCGGCCCCGCCGGGGACATCCATCCCTAACCGGAGGCCCCATGCAGGACAGCTTCAAGTCGCGCGCCAAACTCAACGTCGGCGGCAAGGACTATGAGATCTTCAAGCTCGACGCGCTGGAGGCCAAGCACAAGGTCTCGCGCCTGCCCTACTCCCTGAAGATCCTGCTGGAGAACATGCTGCGCCTGGAAGACGGCGTGAGTGTGACCAAGGCCGACATCGAGGCGCTCGCCTCCTGCGACCCGCGCAAGCTGTCCCCGAAGGAGATCGCCTTCACCCCGGCACGGGTGATCCTGCAGGACTTCACCGGCGTGCCAGCGGTGGTGGATCTCGCCGCCATGCGCGATGCCATGCAGAAGCTGGGCGGCGACCCCAAGAAGATCAACCCGCTGTGCCCGGCCGAGCTCGTCATTGACCACTCGGTGATGGTGGACCACTACGGCAACAAAGAGGCCTTCGGCCTCAACGCCAAGCTCGAGTTCGACCGCAACAAGGAACGCTATGCCTTCCTGCGCTGGGGCCAGAACGCCTTCCGCAATTTCAAGGTGGTGCCACCGGACACCGGCATCGTGCACCAGGTGAACCTGGAGTTCCTGGCGCGCGTGGTGTTCGTTAACGACAGGGGCCAGGCCTACCCGGACACCGTGGTGGGCACCGATTCCCACACCACCATGATCAACGGCGTGGGTGTGCTGGGTTGGGGTGTGGGCGGCATCGAGGCCGAGGCCGCCATGCTGGGCCAGCCCTCCACCATGCTCATCCCCGAAGTCATCGGCGTGAAGCTCACCGGTAAACTGGCCGAGGGCTCCACCGCCACGGATCTCGTGCTCACCGTGACCGAGATGCTGCGCAAGCGCGGCGTGGTGGAGAAGTTCGTGGAGTTCTTCGGCGATGGCCTGAAGTTCTTGCCCCTGGCAGATCGCGCCACCATCGCCAACATGGCCCCGGAATACGGTGCCACCTGCGGCATCTTCCCCATCGACGATGAGACCCTCACCTATCTGCGCCTCACGGGCCGCGGTGAAGATGAGATCAAGCTGGTGGAAGCCTACGCCAAAGCCCAGGGCATGTGGCGTCACGAAGGCCAGGAAGCGGAATACACAGATGTACTCTCGCTGGACTTGGGCTCTGTGCAGCCCTCGCTGGCGGGTCCCAAGCGTCCCCAGGACCGGGTGCTCTTGGGTGATATGCAGAAGAACTTCAAAGGTGCGTTGGAGAAGGAACAGGCCACTCGCAAGTCTGCCGGCCCTACCCACGTGACCCAGGATGGCAACTCCTTCAAACTCGCTGACGGCGCGGTAGTAATCGCCGCCATCACCAGCTGCACCAACACCTCCAACCCGGCGGTGCTGGTGGCGGCGGGTCTGCTGGCGCGCAAAGCGCGGGCCAAGGGCCTCAAGGCCAAACCCTGGGTGAAGACTTCTCTCGCCCCCGGCTCCAAGGTGGTGACCGAATATCTGAAGAAGGCCGACCTGCAAGGCGATCTGGAAGCCGTCGGCTTCTTCCTGGCAGGCTATGGCTGCACCACTTGCATCGGCAACTCCGGCCCGCTGCCGGATGCCATCAGCAAGGCAGTAAACGACAGCAAGCTCTCGGTCTCGGCGGTGCTTTCGGGCAACCGCAACTTCGAGGGCCGCGTGCACCAGGACGTGCGCATGAACTACCTAGCGTCACCGCCGCTGGTGGTGGCCTATGCGTTGGCCGGCAGCACCGATATGAACCTGACCCAGGATGCGCTTGGCACCGGCTCCGATGGCAAGCCCGTGTTCCTGAAAGACATCTGGCCCACCCAGAAGGAGATCCAGGAGACCATCGCCAAGTCACTGGATGCCAGCATGTTCACCAAATCCTATGGTGATGTGTTCCTGGGCGACGAGCGCTGGCAGGGCATGAAGGTTGGTACTGGCGATATCTACCAGTGGGAAGGCGCTTCCACCTACGTGCAGAACCCGCCCTACTTCGAAGGGATGGACAAGCGCGCTCCGGGCATTCCCACCATCAAGGGCGCCCGCTGTCTGGCCTTGTTCGGCGACTCCATCACTACTGACCACATCTCACCAGCCGGCGCCATCAAGAAGGACTCGCCCGCTGGGCGTTACCTGATGGACCACGGCGTGCAGCCGGTGGACTTCAACTCCTACGGTTCGCGTCGCGGCAACCATGAAGTGATGATGCGCGGCACCTTCGCCAACACCCGTATCAGAAACGCGATGGTGCCGGGCGTGGAAGGCGGCGTGACCAAGCACCTACCGGACGGTGCGCAGATGCCAATCTATGACGCAGCCATGCAGTACAAGCAGGCGGGCGTGCCGCTGGTGATCCTGGCGGGCAAGGAATACGGCACCGGCTCATCCCGTGACTGGGCTGCCAAGGGCACCATCCTCCTGGGCGTGAAGGCGGTAATTGCCGAATCCTTCGAGCGCATCCACCGTTCCAACCTGGTGGGCATGGGCGTGCTGCCCCTGACCTTCACGGATGGCAAGAGCGCCACTTCGCTCGGCCTGGATGGCACCGAGGTCTTCGAGATCGATGGTCTGCACGACGGCGCCAAGGAAGTGACGGTCAAGGCCCGCACGGCCGATGGCAAGGATCATGACTTCAAGGCCAAGGTGCGCATCGATACTCCGAAAGAGTGGGAGTACTACAAGAACGGTGGCATCCTGCACTACGTCTTGAGGCAGTTAGCAGCCTAAGTTATCCGCCTAGGCAAAAAGAAAAGCCCCGCTTCGGCGGGGCTTTTTATTTGCCGATACGCTTCGGCTCAGAATGAATAGCTGAGGCCGATGCGGGTCTCCTCAGTAGTAAAACTCGAACGCTCGTAAGTGGCATCGAAGCTCAGGCCGTAGCTGAGGCGGTAGCGTACGCCGACGCCGTAGATGAAAGCGCTGCCGCTGGTCTTGCCGAGCAGTGTGCCGCCAGGCGAACCCACGTTCCATTCCAGAAGACCGGCACGCAGGATGCCATCCAACTGCGGAACCAGTTCCATCTTGCCAAGGACTTCGGCAGTTTCACCCGAGATCTTGGGGCAAGAGAAACTCGCAGGGCATTCCAGGACGACAAAGCCCGCCTGGGTGAAGGCGGTGGGCGAACCGTAATCGTGATAGCCCAATTCAGCACCGAAGTTGTCCGTGAAGTAATAGCCACCGAACAGCGATCTCGATGTGCTGGTGCCGTTGATGCCGCCGCTATCGGCCCCGCTCAAGGCGACACTGCCGCGGTCTACTGAGGCATGGCCGAGGCCGACGCCCACATAGGCCGGCGTACCCGAGACATCATCGTCGGCCCAGGTGACGGCGGATACCGTCAGGAGGCTGAAACTGATGACGAACAGCGGGAGCTTCTGCATGAGGATCTGTCCGGCGTGATCTGGGGTGGGCGCATTCTACCGCAGCCACCTTGGGCGAGGCTCAAAAAAATACCCCGCATGGGCGGGGTATTTTCTGACCGAGCGGATGGACCTGGTCAATTCTTCTGGTCTTCGGTCTTCCAAATCACGGGCGCCCATTTGCCGGAGGCATCGAACTTGGCACCGATGTAGTAGGCCTTGCCCTGCTCCACCGTGATCTTGAGGTCGTGCTCGTCCTGGCCATAGCTGGCACGGCTCTGCAGGCCCGGCACGTCGGCCAGATTGACTGCGCGTGAGACGCGGATGCTGAAGGTGTAGTCACCCGGCTTCACCCACAACACGCCCTGGTCATTGCGGTTGGTGAGCTTGCCGTCCACCGACCAGATCTGGACCGGATAGGTCTGCTTGGCGGTCTGGTCCACGTTCATGATCAGGGTGCCGTGCGGATCGCTCCGGGAACCCAGGAACGGCGAGCTGGCGGCGATGGCCGCGACGCTGACCAAGGCGAGCAAGGCACCTACCACGGCCGGGAATCTCTGCTTCAAGATGTTCATGATGACCTCCTCGTTTATGCGCCTGTCAGGCTTACTTAACTGAATCGACCCGGGATGGCCGATATTCCATGCGACTAAAGCTAGCCTATCTGGCTGGGCTCGGACGGGGATTAAGGAAAATTCAGATATAAATCAGATGGACGGCCGGGGGCCATGTTTCAAACTGTTGCAGGCCGCGAGGTAAGTTGACTCAAGCCTCGCCTTTGGCCACCGGGCGCTCGCGGTCGCAGATCCATTCGCTCCAGGAGCCGGCATAGAGCTTGGCTTCCTTCATGCCCGCCAACTCCATGGCCAAGAGGTTGTGGCAGGCGGTGACGCCGGAACCACACATGACCACTGCCTGTTCGGCCCGATAGCTGCCGAGCGCTTCCTCGAAACGATGCCGCAATACTGCAGGCGAGCTGAAGCGCCCGTCGGCCGCCAGGTTATTCGTGAAGGGAAGGTTGTGGGCGCCTGGTACGTGGCCCGCCACCGGATCGATAGGTTCCTCGTCGCCGCGGAAACGGGCAGGCCCACGCGCATCCAGCAGGAGCCCTTTGCGTTCACCACGCACCATCTGCAACACCTGGTCGGAAGTGAGCCATAGGCCGCGGTCCGGCCCCCGATAAGGGAAGTCACGCGGTGTCGACACCGGCGTCGCAGTCTCGGTGGCGCGCTGCTCCTTGAGCCATTGCTGCCAGCCGCCATTCAGGACTGCGGATTCGGGGTGTCCCAGCCAGCGCAGCAGCCACCACAGGCGTGCCGCATAAGCACCACCCGCATCGTCATAAGCCACCACCTGGACACCTTTCCCAACCCCGGCGCGGCCGAGCTTGTGCACCAAGGCTTCCGGGTCTGGCAAGGGATGTCGCCCGCTCTGCGGCGCGATCGGGCTGGAGAGGTCTCGTTCCAGGTGCAGATAGTGCGCCCCGGGGATATGCCCGGCGGCGTAAGCACGGGGTCCGGCTTCCGGATCGCTGAGTACCGAACGGCAGTCGAAGACGATCCACTGGGGATCGTCCAGATGGGCTGCCAGTACTTCAGTCTCCACCAGGGTGTCGAACATGCTGAAGAGTATAGAGCCGTGCAGGTGCTTAGCGGAAATGAAAAGCCCTGGACCGCTCGACGGCCCAGGGCATAAAGCGATTCAACTTAATACTCAGTGCCCGGACGAAGTCGCCGCCGAAGGAGCCGGCATGGGGCTCGCCGTAGCGGGCGCCGTTGCTGATGAGTCCGAAGCTGCCCCTTCAGTCACCGCATCCGGGATCTTGCTCAGCAGGCTCTTGAGTGCGGCTCCGTTCACCGGCATGCGTAACACGTGATCAGCGTTCGCATCGATGGCATTGCCCAGAGGGCTCCTGTCGCCGAATGCCTGCTGTGCGCTACAGGACGTACCAGATACACCCTCACATGCCATCAGTATCGAATTCTGGGTGGCTTCGCGTCTCGCGCCCAGGGTCGCATTGGTGGCGCAGACCAACTGCTCCTCGTGATGGGTGCCGATGTCGTTATCGATGCGGCACACCACTACATCCCGCAACTTGGGATCGGAAGACTCGGGCCGTTTCAGTGCAACCTTGATGGCCTGCAAGGCCTTCACCACCTGCCTCTGCCCGCTCACCTCCACCTTGCCCAATTCCAGGACCGGTTCACTGCCGGGAGCGGTGCCATCGAAGTTGGCATGGGCAGATAGGGATATCAGACCTGCGGCCACCCAAGCCGCCAGAAACGTCGCCTTAGAGATACGCATGATGTTTAGCCTCCTGGCCACGCGAGGATGTCCAATTCCACGGCACCAAATATAGGCCAAGAAAGGAACCGGACAATACGTAAATCCGGATTATTTCTCCTGGTGCAGGGACGGTTTCGCCAGTGCCGCGTTCAGGTGCTATGTTGATCAGACCCCACGGTCACGGAGAAGAGCCATGGCCTACCGCACTATCCTGCTAGCCTATGATGGCAGCAAAGACGGACGTCGCGTACTGATGGAAGGCGCCGACCTGGCCAAAGGCTTCGGTGCCAAGACGCACCTGCTCGCGGTGATCACGGAGAAATCCGGCGCAGCCATCGCCCAGAGCCTCGCTTCGGCTTCGCCCGTCGACCACACCCTGAGTTTCCGCAACACCATCGATGACGGCGTTAAGTTCTTCAAGCGTCGCGGTATCGAGGTGGAAGGTCACGTGGCTCGCGGTGAACCCTGTGCCGAGATCGCGAAATTAGCGAAGCTGATCGGTGCGGACCTGGTGATCGTGGGGCACCGCCCCCATGGGACATTGGCACGCTGGTGGACCACACCCACCTGCATGTCACTGCTGGATCAATTGCACTGCGGTGTATTGGTCTGCCGCCAGGAAGGCGACGTTATCATGGAGGGCGTCGAACAGTCGGACCAGGCGGCTCAGTGGATCTCGACCCAGGCCGGCACATCGCGCCAGGATTCGCCCAGTTCCTGATCCAGCTCTGCATATTTCGGCTCGAAGTGCCCTACCAGCTTCCAGAACCGCGCGGAGTGATCCAGATGCCGGGTGTGGGAGAGTTCGTGGATCACGAGATAGCGCACCAGCTCCGGTTCCAGGAACATGAGCTTGTAGTTGAGACTCAGGGTGCCGCGGGATG
Source organism: Gammaproteobacteria bacterium (assembly GCA_036500225.1). GTDB lineage: Bacteria > Pseudomonadota > Gammaproteobacteria > Natronospirales > REEB76 > DASUBN01. Next base: position 40,165 of record DASYCJ010000001.1, on the reverse strand, counting down.
AGCAACTACCCCAGCGGCTGGTCTGGCCGCGGATCTGGATGCGCTTGTAGCTGAAGCCCGTGTGCTGGCAGATCTTGGGCAGGTATTCTTCGAAGTGCGCCCTCGCCTGCTCCATCAGCCAGCGGCGCAGGGCTTGGCGCGCAGCGCTCTCGTGTATCCCATCGTAATGGACCGTCAGAATATGGCCGCGGGAAGTGACACGTGCCCGGTCGCCGGAACGCGTGCGGTATTTCACTTCCCAATGCTCACCCAGGGCACGCAGCTCCATCACCGTGGGCAGGGTCAGGTCCGAGTCCGCGATTTGCTCCCGCATGCGTTCCCAGGTATCGCGGATCCACTGGCGATGGTGCGCCACGAAGGCGCGGGCGCGCTCGCGGCTGACGTGGCGTGGGATCACCACTTCGATGCCGTTCCAGGGCGTGATATGCACCTGCAGGGACTTGGCGCGCGGGCTGCGGCGCCAATGATAGGCGAGATGGGCGTTCATCATTTATCAGTCTCCGGGCAGGCGGGCCGGATCCATCGACTCAAGCCTGCCGCTTCTCCGCGTATCCATATTCTTCTCGCGCTGCCAGCACCGTCGACTCGGACTCGAACAGCTCCGGCAGCACGAATTCGAACTCATGGCGGTGCACCGCGACGATGTCGCCGTGCTTCAGGGCGTGATCGCCGGCCACCCGCTCACCATTGACGAAGGTGCCGTTGATGCTGCCCTGGTCCGTGATCCAGAAAGAGTGGCCACGGCGCTCGATGAGCGCGTGGCTGCGACCCACGGTGGGTTCGGCGGCCAAGACGTACTGCACTTCGGGGTCATAGCCTGCGACCCGGCCGATGACGGTAGCCTTCTCGCCCAGTTCATAGCGTTTGATGTCGTTGGGGTTGCTGATGTCGTACAGCACCGCTTGCAGGCCGCCGGCCTGCCCGGCATCGGCCTCCGGCTTCGGCATGAGTTTCTTGATGCCACCCTTCTTCCATACGTAGAAACCGCCACCACCCAGAGCCGCGAGCAGCACCAGTATCACCACTACGATCAGCAGCGTGTGCCAGGACTCTTCCTCGGCCTGCTGCATGTGGGTGAGGGGCGTGTTGAAGCTGAAAGTCTGGAGAGCCGGCGAAATTGCCGCTGGCGAACTCGCGGCCTCATCCGGCACCTGTACAGGCTTGCCGGTGGTGAGGGTGTCGCTGATCTGTTTGTAGATACCGGCCAGGTCCCCTGCCTGATAGGCGCGGTAATAGCCGGCGCCGGTCTTCTGCGCCAAGGTCTGCAGGAGTTCGTAATCCGCCTGATCGGTGAAGGCGATGCCGAAGATGCGCACCTTCTTGCCGATGGCTTCCGGGATCAGGGACTGGGTGATCCAGTGGATCTTGTCGCTGTCACGGGAGGCATTGCCCACGTCCACATACCCGTCGGTCATGAGCACGACGCAACGCAGCGCATCGGGCCGCCCGTGGCTGTCCATCTCGTAGAGGGCGCGCTCCAGGGCTGCGCCGGTATCGGTCCATTGGCCCCGGTAGTCCAGCTTGTCCACTGCCTGCTGGGCCTGCGCCCTAGCGTTGTCGTCCAAGGGCGTCAGGGGCATCAGCAGGGTGGGCGTGGTGGAGAATTCGATGATCGAGATGTGCACGTCGCCCTTGAGGCTGGCGACGAAATCCGTGACGGCCTTGCCGGCCAGCCGGTTGGGATCGTTGGCTTTCATGCTGCCGGAGTTATCCAGCACCAAGACCACGTCCTGGGAGGCGAATGCTGGCAGGACCAAGCCCAGCCACAAGCCGAACACAGCCAAGAGACGCAGGACGCGGTTCACTACGGTCACCCCCTAACCCTACCTGGCTTCATTGTAGCGGTCAGCAGGTAAAACCGGAATGTAAAAAAGCCTTTTAAGACTGTGGGTTATGGAACCTTGTTAAAGGCGATTTTCCAGCTGGTTCAAGGGGATAGCCAGTAAACGTCCAAAAATCCGCCACTTGCCCTGCCCCGTCTGGACGCCCCCGTTGACCACCCGGCCCGGCGTCTACGGTCTGGTTTGTATGCGCCTACCCGTCCCGGGATAATGCCGCGCCATGCCTACCATCCTGGAAGTCCGCGATCTCGTGAAACGCTACCCCGGCGTCACCGCCGTGGATGGCATCCGCTTCTCGGTGCAGCGCGGCGAATGCTTCGGCCTCCTGGGCCCCAATGGCGCTGGCAAGACCACCACCGTGGAGATGATGGAGGGCATCACCGCGCCCAGCGCCGGCCAGGTGCTGTATCGCGGCGAGCCGGTGGACGCGAGCTTCCGCCAGGAAGTGGGCATCCAGTTCCAGTCCACGGCCTTGCAGGACTTCCTCACGGTGCGGGAGACCCTGAAGCTATTCCGCAGCTTCTATACTAAGGGCCTGGATATCGAGGAACTGGTGAAGCTCTGTACTCTGCAGGAGTATGTGGACCGGGATGCGCGCAAACTCTCCGGCGGTCAACGCCAGCGTCTGCTCCTGGCGCTCGCACTGGTGAACGATCCGGAAGTTTTGTTCCTGGACGAGCCCACCACCGGCCTCGACCCCCAGGCGCGGCGCAACTTCTGGGATCTGATCCGTGCCATCAAGGCCCGAAACAAGACCGTGATCCTCACTACCCACTATATGGAAGAGGCCTTCCTGCTCTGCGATCGCATCGCCATCATGGACCACGGCCACATCATCGCCGACGGTCCGCCTGCGACTCTACTGGCCAAGCATTTCCATGACGTGATCCTGCAGCTGCCTAAGTCGGATCTGACCCTGAATGCCGCGGAGCTGGGCCTGGAACTGCACGACGCCGGTGACAACCTGGAGATATCCACCGCCGACGTGGATGCGGTGTTGCAGCGCCTCATGGAGAAGAAGGTCTCCCTGGCGCGCCTGCAGATCCGCGCCCGTACTCTGGAAGACTTGTTCCTGGAGCTCACCGGCAAGGAGCTTCGGGCATGAGACGCTTCCTCGCGGTATTGAAAGCCCGCAACCTGGAGTTCCTGCGAGACCGGGCGGCTCTGGGCTGGAATGTGGCCCTGCCAGTGCTGATCGTCATCGGCATGTGGTTCATCTTCTCCGGCGGCGACAAGCCTCTGTTCAAGGTAGCAGTGTTGGACGGCAGTACGCCTATCGCCCAAATCGACCTGGCCTTCCTCAAGACCCGTTATGTGGATTTCTATGCGATCACGGATTTGGAACAGACCGAACCCAAGGTTGCCCACAACCAGATAGACATGCTTCTGGACGTCCACGATCCTAAGACACCGCGATATTGGGTGAACGAGACCTCGCCCAAGGGCTACATCCTGGAGAAGATCCTGGCGGGCGAGACGGATGCCAAATACATGCGCGCCACGGTCACCGGCCGGGCCATCAATTACGTGGATTGGCTGATCCCTGGCGTCTTGGGCATGAACATGATGTTCTCCTGCCTGTTCGGCGTGGGTTACGTGATCGTTCGCTATCGCAAGAACGGTTTCCTGAAGCGCCTCAACGCCACACCCCTCAAAGCCTTCGAGTTCATCGCCGCCCAGGTGGCTTCAAGGTTGCTGCTCATCATGAGCATCACCCTGCTGGTATTCATTGGCACCAAGTTGCTGATCCATTTCTATATGGCCGGCAGTTATTGGCTATTGCTCCTGGATGCGGTGCTGGGCGCCATCTGCATGATCTCCCTGGGGCTCCTGGTGGCCGCACGAGTGGGCAGCGAGGAATTCGCCGGCGGGCTCTTGAACCTGGCTTCCTGGCCGATGATGTTCCTGTCCGGCGTATGGTTCTCCCTGGAAGGCTCGCCAGTCTGGATACAAGATGTCGCCAAGGTGTTTCCCCTGACCCAGATGCTGGAAGGTGCCCGCAAGATCATGCTGGATGGTGCCGGCATCGGCGATATCTGGCCCCAACTCCTATCCATGGCCTGCATGAGTGCGCTCTTCTTAGGGCTAGGCTCCTTCGGCTTCAAATGGAAGAATGAGTAGGCCAAGGCCTTCTCCCGGCCTTGTTGGACCCCATATCCCGAGCATGCTTCCTTTACTAAGCCGTTGGCGCGAACGCCGCATACTGAGACGCCAGCCCATCGCTGAGCCGGACTGGCGCGTCGCCCTGGCCCGCTCCGAAGCCATGCATCGTCTGAACGCCTCTGATCAGGCCCGTCTGCGGGTGCTCGCCACCCTGCTCTTGCATGACAAGAGTCTGGAGCCGGTGCAGGGTCTGGAGCTGGATTCCGGGATGCGTACCTGGCTCGCGGCCCAAGCTTGCTTGCCGATCCTCAAGCTCGGGTCGCATTGGTACCGGGGCTGGCATTCCTTCGTGATCTATCCGGATACTTTCGTGCCAGAGCGAGAGCGGGTGGATGAAGCCGGTGTGGTGCATCGACATCACACACCATTACACGGCGAAGCCTGGCAACAGGGGCCCGTGATCCTCGCTTGGGAAGCAGTAGCCCATATCGGCGAAGGTCGCAACGTGGTGATCCACGAGATGGCTCACAAGCTCGACATGCTGAACGGTAGTGCCAATGGTTTCCCACCCCTGCATGCACGCATGGATCGACGGGCCTGGGTGCAGGTGCTAGGCAGCACCTATCGGCAGTTGGAACAACGGATCCGGGAGGGTTATCCGCCGCCCCTGGATCCCTACGGCCTGGAAAATCCCGGCGAGTTCTTCGCCGTGGCCAGCGAAACTTTCTTCGAAGCGCCGCGGCGACTTCGCAACTTCTCGCCAGAACTATATAAGCAGCTCAGCCTCTTCTATCGTCAGCAACCTTTACCTGAGTGACCTTATAGCTGGCGCAAACTTGAAGCGATGGGCATCCGCACCGCTCGGATGGCCGGCAAGAGGCCGCCCAACATTCCCATCAGCAATGCATAGATCGCGCCCCGCACCAACAGGTCCGGGGTGACCCGGAACGAGAAGGCGATCTGCGCGAAGTTGGAGCCCATGGTGCTGGTCTCGATGCCGTTGAAGAGCAGATAGGCCAGGATCCCGCCCACGATGCCTCCCGCCAGACCCAGCAACATCCCTTCCACCAACACCGACAGCAGCACCGGCGAGCGGCCGAAGCCCAGGGCCCGCAGCGTCGCGATCTCTGCGGCACGGCTTGAGACCGAGTTGTACATGGTGTTGACCGCGCCGAAGATGGCGCCGATACCCATCAGTAAGGCGATGAATGCACCCGCGTAGGTGATGAAAGCATTCATGGCCTTGGACTGCTCGGCATAGAAGTCCGTCTCCCGGTCCACGCTCACGGTGAGCTGCGGATTGCTAGTGAGATAGTCCTTGAACTGCCGGTAGCCTTCTGGGCCGGCCAGCTTCACATACACCGATTCCACGGAGCTGCCGCGCTTATAGGCTGCCTGCATGACCGTGAGGTCGCCCCAGACTTCGGATGAGTACACTCCGCCGTCGTCGAACAGGCCCACCACCTTCCAACTGTAGGGACCGGAACGGATGGTGTCATTGAGATGCAGACCCTTGTATTGGTGGGAAGCACGCAGGCCCACAACCACTTCATTCAGCCCCGGCTGGAAGTTACGGCCTTCCACCACCCGCACCTTCTCGTGTACCAAGAACGCATTGGCATCCACGCCGCGGAACGGCACGTTGGCATCGGTGTCGCTGTCTATCTTCGGCATGCTGAGCTGCACCAGCAGCTCGCCCGAAGCCACTGGGACGCTGCCGCTGCTCTGCTGGATACCCGGAGCCTCGGCGATCAGCTTGGCGTCGTTGACGCTGAGCACGCTGTTGACCTCGGCGCCGGCACCGCCACGCAACACCACCGCCACGTCCGGTGAACCGGATTCACGCAGGGTGCTGTCGAAGCCGTCACGGATGGCGAACACAGCCACGAACACCATGATCACGCCGGTGAAACCGATCACCGCCACCAGCGAGGAGTCCAGGCGCGCCTTGAGGTTGCCCAGGTTCAGGAGGCAGACGGTATACAACTGATATAGCCAGCGCATTCTTAAGCCCTCCTCAGGGCCGTAGCCACCTGCAGGCGCATGGCCTGGATGGCAGGCAAGAGACCCGCCAGCAGACCCAGGGCCAGCATCAACAGGATGCCCAAGGCGATGGTCGGCGGCGGTGTATGGAAGTCCTGCACGAAGGGGAGCTTGGAACCGATGCCACCGGCCATGCCGGCGCCCAAGAACAAACCCAGCAATCCACCCAAGGCCGTGACCAGCAGGGATTCCGCCAGCACCATGAAGCCCACACCACCGCGGCTGAAGCCAAGGGCCTTCAGCACCGCGAGTTCGCTGGTGCGTTCACGGATGGACTGGGCCATGGTATTGGCGATCACCAGCAGCATGCTGAACAGCACGGCACTGACGATGCCGGTGACGATCTTGCCGATGTTGCCGAGCATGGCAGCGAAGCCCTGGACGAAGGCCTTCTCGGTCGAGGTCTTGGTCTCCGCATCGGAATTGGCGAACATCTGATCGATCTGTTCGCTGATAGCCGCGCCCTTCTCGGGGTTAGATATCTTGAGCATGAACATGCCTACCTGGTTGTTGCGGAAGGCACGGGTATCGTCCAGGTACTTGTAATGCATCAGGAGTTCATCGCCGGGGCCACCGTGGTAGATGCCATCCACGGTCACGTCCCAGGTGCTGTTGCCCTGCCTGTCGCGCCAGATATTGGAGCGCAGCGGGAAATGGTCGCCCACCTTCCAATCGTAGTGCTTGGCAACCGTCTCACCGATGAGCACGCCCTGCCGATCCTTGATCCAGGCCTGGGCCTGGTCCGGCGGTACCTGCATGTCGTCATGCACGTTCAGGAACGAATTCTCGTCCACGCCGAAGCCGGTCATGGGCTGACGCGGATCCTGGAAGTAGGCGCCCACCCATTCCTGCCAGGTGATGGCACCCACGCCCGGCACTGTGGCGATGCGGTCCGCATAGTTGATGGGCATGGAGTTGATGAGGCCCACCCTATTGGTGACCACCAGGCGATTGGCGTCCGCCAGGTTCACGCCGCCGGTGAAGGCCTGGTTCACGGCACCTAATACCGCGAACAGCATGAAGGCGACGAACACCGACAGGAGCGTGAAGATGGTGCGCACCTTGCGGCGCATCAGGTTGGCCCAGATGAGTGGCAGGTACTTCATTTCTCAGGCTCCGTGGAGAGCTTGCCCTTGTTCATGTACAGGATGCGGCGTGCACGGGCGGCGGCATGGGGATCGTGGGTGACCATAACGATGGTCTTGCCCTGCTCCCGGTTGAGAGCCTGCAGTAGGTCCAGGATCTCATCGCCGGACTTGCGGTCGAGATCGCCGGTAGGCTCGTCGCAGAGCAGCAGCAAGGGGTCACCGACGATGGCCCGGGCGATACCGACCCGCTGTTCCTGACCACCGGAGAGTTCCGAAGGCTTGTGCTTGGCGCGGTCTGCGATATGGGTGAGCTGCAAGGCCGCCTCTACGCGGCGCTTGCGCTCGGAAGCCGACAGGCCCGTGAGTAGCAGCGGCAGTTCCACGTTGCGCTCAGCGGAAAGCACCGGCAACAGGTGATAGAGCTGGAATACGAAGCCCACGTTGTGGGCGCGCCAGCGAGCCAACTCGGACTCCGAGTACTTGGCGATGTCGGTACCGTCCACCGTGAGGTTGCCGGTGGTAGGCCGATCGATACCGCCCAGGAGGTTCAATAACGTGGTCTTGCCAGAACCGGAGGGGCCCATGAGCGCCAGGAAGTCGCCCCGCGGTATAGAGAGGTTCAGGGCCTGCAGCACCTCGACGGTCTCGTTGCCGCGCTGGTAATCCTTGCGGATGCCCGTGAGCTCAACGAGCGGCATGCCGGTATCGAGCTTCGAGGTGGGTCTGGGACTGATCATACTTCTCTCCTGACTATCTATCCGTTTTGGTTCAGGGTGCCGGGGCTTCGCGCACCCGCAGGCCATCGCTCAAGGGCTTATCGGAACTCACGATCAAGGTTTCGTCGCTGCTCACACCGGCCAGGATCTCCACGTCAGATCCGGTGACGGCACCCAGCTTCACGGCACGACGTTCGGCACGACCATCGTCGAAGACATACACATACGGCGTGCTGCCGTCCTTATGCACTGCGGCCTGGGGCACCATCACCCGCGCCGGCGGCGCGACATTGCCAGTGACTTCATCGCCCAGGAACCACACCTGGATGGACATCTGCGGCAGGATGCGCGGATCCAGCTTGTCGAAACCGACCCGTACCTTGACGGTAGCCTTGTCCCGGTCGGCGGTGGGGATGATGCTCACCACGTGGGCCGGGATGTGCCAATCAGGGTAAGCGTCGAGGGCTGCATCCACTTTCTGGCCGGCATGCACACGGCCGAGATAGGCCTCGTTCACATCCACGTCGATCTCGAGGGAACTCATATCCACCACAGTGGCGATGCCGGTGCGGGTGTTGCCGCCGCCAGCGGAGTTGGGCGAGATCATCTCGCCCGGCTGAGCATCCTTGGACACCACCACACCGGCGAAGGGTGAGCGGATGACCATGTCATCCAACTGCTGTTGATCCAGTTGCAGGTTGTTCTTGGCCACATCCGCCTGCTGGCGGGCGCTCTCTAGGGAGGCGTTGAGGCTCGCTTCCTTGGTGGCAGCTCCATCCATATCGGACTGGCTCACCAAGTGTTGCGCATACAAGGTCTTGCTGCGCTCCAGGTCCCGTGCGGCGTTGGCATGTTCGACCTCGGTCTGGGAGGCCAGTGCCTGGGCGGCGGCGTATTGGCTCTTGGCTACGTCCACCTGATCCCGGGCCAGAGAGTCATCGAGTCGCGCCAATATCTGATTGGCTTGGACATGCATGCCCTCTTCGATCAGCACCTGACTGACCTTGCCGGTGACTTTCGAGGAAACCACCGCCTGCAAGCGTGGCACCACGTAGCCGGAAGCGTTCAGCAACCGGGAAGCACCGCCACCGGAGGCAGCACTGTCCTGCTCTACCCGGGCGGTCGCGATCTGCACTGATATATAGGTGGGCTTGAAGAAAAGCCACGCCACCAGGAGCGCGACGGCCACGACCAGCACGACAGCGCCGATGATGAGCGGACGGGTACGGCGTCTTACGGCCGCGTCATCTGCGCTCCGGTCCATGCGTAAGGCATCCAGGGCATCCCGATCCAATGGCACTTCAAGCTCCCCAAACCAAAGTATGTCGAGCGAGGGCGCTTAGTTTACACTTCGCACCCTGCAGCCTTTCCCACCCGACGTGTGCATTCTGGGCGGAAGGCAGCTTCCCAGGCAGTCCCATCCATCAGGACTTTGGAATGACAGATGTCACGCCCTCCCCGGCTACCCTGCTGGTGGACATCGGCGCCAACCTCACCCACGACAGCTTCGACGCGGACCGAGCCGAGGTGATCGCACGGGCGCATGCTGCCGGCGTGGGCCGTTTCGTGGTCACGGGCAGTGACGCCGCCCATAGCCAGAAGGCCCTGGACCTCTGCGCTGCATACCCCGGTCTCCATGCCACTGCAGGCGTGCATCCCCACCATGCTAAGGACTGCGGTCCCGACACTGCCGATGAATTGCGTGCACTGCTTCGCCGCCCTGAAGTCGTGGCAGTCGGCGAATGCGGCCTGGACTACTTCCGCAACTTTTCGCCGCCGGACGTACAGCGGCAGGTATTCGAGATGCAGCTGACTCTGGCCGAAGAGTGTGGCAAGTCCGTGTTCCTGCATCAGCGGGATGCCCACGAGGATTTCATGCGTATCCTAGCTGCCCATCGACCACATCTGAGCCGCGCCGTGGTGCATTGCTTCACGGGCGATGCAGCCGAACTCCATGCATACCTGGCATTGGGCTGTCACATCGGCATCACCGGCTGGATCTGCGATGAGCGTCGGGGCCAGCACCTGCGGGATTGTGTAGGCATCATCCCTGCTGACAAGCTGATGCTGGAGACCGACGCGCCTTACCTCATCCCCCGGGACCTTAGCCCCAAGCCCGCATCTAACCGTAACGAGCCCATGTACCTCCGGCACATCGCCGAGGTGGTGGCAGACTGTCTCGGCAAACCGGTATCGCAGTTGATACAAGAGACCACCCGCAACGCGGAAGCCTTCTTCGCCCTGGGTTAGAATCCCGTTCCCCGCTCTTCCACCTTGTCCGGAGATGACGATGGACCTGAAAGCCCTGAAGCAATTCACCGACCAGACCTGGGACCAGTCCATCCTGCCGACCCTGGAGACCTATATAGGTATCCCCAACAAGTCGCCGAACTTCGACAAGGACTGGCAGACCCATGGACACATGGATAAGGCCGTGGAACTGGCGGCGGACTGGTGCCGCAAGCAGCCCATCAAGGGTCTGACGGTGGAAGTGATGCGGCTGCCGGGCCGCACGCCGCTCCTGTTCGCGGAGATCCCCGGCGAGGGCAAGGACACGGTGCTGCTCTACGGCCACCTGGATAAACAACCTGAATTCACCGGCTGGTTAGAAGGCCTCGATCCCTGGACGCCGAACCGCCGGGGCGACAAGCTCTATGGTCGTGGCGGCGCTGACGACGGCTACGCCACCTTCGCCTCCCTTACCGCCATCCGTGCGCTGCAGGAACAGGGTATCCCCCACGCTCGCTGCGTGATGGTGATCGAATGCTGCGAGGAATCCGGTAGCTTCGACCTGCCCCAGTATATAGATGCACTTGGCAAGCGCCTGGGCGATGTCAGCCTGGTGGTGTGCCTGGACGCTGAATGCGGTAACTATGATCAGCTCTGGACCACCACTTCCCTGCGGGGCAACTTGGTGGGTAGCCTTACGGTGGAAGTGCTCACAGAAGGCGTGCACTCCGGTGCAGCCTCCGGCATCGTACCCTCCAGCTTCCGGGTGCTGCGCAGCCTGTTGGATCGGGTGGAAGATTCCGGCACCGGCGTATCCAAGGTGAAGAGCCTCAAGCCCAAGATCCCGGCCCAGCGCCTGAAGCAGATGAAGCGCGTGGCCAAGGTGCTGAAGAACACGGTCTACACCAAGATGCCTTTTGCCAAAGGCGTGCAGCCCTTGAGCAAGGACATCAATAAACTCATCGTCAATAACACCTGGGGCCCGACCCTCTCGGTCACAGGCGTAGACGGCATTCCGAGCTTGGGCAATGCCGGCAACGTGCTACGCCCCAAGACCACCGTGAAGCTCTCCTTCCGTCTACCGCCCACGGCAGATGCGAAGAAAGTGGGCGCGGAAGTGAAGAAGATACTGGAAGCCAAGCCGCCCTATGGTGCGCGCGTGAGCTTCAGCGTGGATTCCGCCATGGGCGGCTGGAATGCGGCCCCGGTGGCGGACTGGTTGGAGAAATCCATGCAACGCGCTTCCAAGGCTCATTTCGGCAAGGACGCGGTGTATATGGGTACCGGTGGCAGCATCCCCTTCATGGGCATGTTGGGCAAGAAGTTCCCGAAGGCCCAGTTCCTGGTGACGGGGCTGTTAGGTCCGAAATCCAATGCCCACGGCCCCAACGAGTTCCTGCATATCCCCACCGGCAAGAAGCTCACTGCCTGCGTATCACAAGTGATAGCGGATCATCGCAAGCGGAAATGAAACTGCACGGGACCTAAGATGAAAACGCCGCGGTGACGCGGCGTTTTTCTTTCAGCGCTGGTGAGGTGTGGGCCGTTCTTTTCCCAGTGGGACGCTGGCTGCTTCGCAGACCTGGGTCCAACGCCCATGCCAGTCCGCATCCAGTTCCACAGGCTTCTTCGGTTTCGCGCGCAACAGTGGCTGGGCGAATTCCTCCAGCAGTTGCACGCCGTCGGGGCGGCCCTTGGGGAAATGTCCGCGGGAGGTAAACAGGATGCGCGGCAGCACATCTACGCCGGGCACCAGATACTTGATGGCCGCGATCCGGTCGTGCATGGGACGGATGGGATTATTGAACTGGTAGCGCTTGCGGCCCATGGCGGTCCAGATGTCCATCTTCTCAGAGCCGAACACGGCGCCTTCCACGTCTCGGATGTCCAGCACATAGAGCTTACGGTCCCGCAGCAGCAACGCGTCTACCGGCACGAAGCCGCCGATACCATCCGGCAGCACAACATCACGCACCAGCCGATCCGAGATGGCACGCAGGGTGCGGTCCACTTCGCGGCTCATCTCGGTGACGCGCAGCCACACCAGGAAGGTCGCTCCGCCCACGGCACCGAGTGCGAGGGCACCTGCCCCCGTCCATAGCAGCCAGTTGTCGTACCACGCCTGCGTCATGATCTTGGTCTACCGTCGTCCACCGGACCCCTCCGGCGGCGCGTATTGTAACGGAACGTGTCTGCCGGGCTCGATGCGCTCAGAAACGAATCTTGCCCCTGACTATGTCGTAGTACATCAGCCAGTCACCCATGAAACTGTAGATGGGATGGGTGAAGGTGGCGGGCCGGTTCCTCTCGAAGAAGAAATGCCCGGCCCAGGCGAAGCCATAGCCGAACAGGGGCAGCAGGTACCAGAAGCCCCAGCGACCCGTGATAAGCAGCGCCAAGAAGGTGATCAGCACCAGGCTGGTGCCGACGAAATGCATCCGCCGGCAGATGCGGTCTCGATGCTCCCCCAGATAGAAGGGGTAAAAGTCCCGGAAATGGGTGTAGTTGGCGCTCATGGCCCCACTATACCGACCTGTCGCGGGCCTTTATCCGGACTATTAATAGGACTAAAATAGTCCCCTTTACTAAAGCCCGGTAAAACAGGCCTTTAACCCATGCTCCGCTTAAGCAAGCTCACCGATTACGGCACCGTGGTGTTGGCCGAGATGGCCAGGGACCCGGAACGGGTCTATAGCGCCGCCGAGCTGGCCACTACCCTGCATCTGGCTAGCCCCACGGTGGCCAAGCTCCTGAAGCAATTCACCCGCGGGGGTCTCATCAAGTCCCAGCGTGGTGCCAAGGGCGGTTATAGCCTGGCCCGGCCGGCGGAAGACATCACCGCGGTGCAGATTATCGACGCCATCGAAGGCCCGGTGGCCATCACCCAATGCAGCATGAGCCATAGCCGTTGCGGCATCGAATCGGTATGCGGTATCGGTCACAACTGGCAGCGCATCAGTCTCGCGATACGCGGCGCCCTGAGCGGCGTGACCTTGGCGCAACTGGCACGGCCGGTATCGGCACCGCCGCGCATGGACTTCCAGGCGGTGCTGGAACCCGCGCCGCGCCGGAGGCAATGAGCATGTCCGCCGACAACAAAGACGTAGACAGCCTGCTGCGCGGTGAGTATCGCCACGGCTTCGTCACGGACATCGAATCGGATACGGTCCCGCCCGGTCTTGATGAAAGTGTGATCAGGCTGATCTCCCGCAAGAAGGAAGAGCCGGCGTTCCTGCTGGACTGGCGCCTCAAGGCCTACCGGCATTGGCTGACCATGCAAGAGCCCCATTGGGCCCACGTGCATCATCGGCCCATCGACTACCAGGACATCTCCTATTACTCGGCGCCCAAGTCCAAGAAGGACGGCCCCAAGAGCCTGGCGGACGTGGATCCGAAGCTGCTGGAGACTTACGAGAAGCTGGGCGTGCCTCTGCACGAGCGGGCGGCCCTCGCAGGCGTCGCTGTGGATGCGGTGTTCGACTCCGTGTCAGTGGCCACCACCTTCCGCGCCAAACTCGCGGAAGCCGGGGTAATCTTCTGTTCCTTCTCGGAAGCAGTGAAAGAACATCCGGCCTTGGTGGAACAATATCTCGGCTCAGTGGTGCCCTACTCCGACAACTTCTTCGCCACCCTGAACTCTGCGGTGTTCACGGACGGTTCCTTCGTCTATATACCCAAGGGTGTGCGCTGCCCAATGGAGTTGAGCACTTATTTCCGCATCAACGCTTCCAAGACCGGCCAGTTCGAGCGCACCCTGATCGTCGCCGATGAAGGCTCCCACGTGAGCTACCTCGAAGGCTGCACGGCACCCATGCGCGATGAGAACCAACTGCATGCAGCAGTGGTGGAACTGGTGGCTCTCAAGGATGCCCAGATCAAGTATTCGACGGTGCAGAACTGGTACCCGGGCGATGCCGAGGGCAAGGGCGGCATCTATAACTTCGTCACCAAGCGCGGCGAATGCCGCGGCGAGCGCTCCAAGATCTCCTGGACCCAGGTGGAGACGGGCTCCGCCATCACCTGGAAGTATCCGAGCTGCGTGCTGAAGGGCGATCACTCGGTGGGCGAGTTCTATTCGGTGGCGGTGGCCAACAACTACCAGCAGGCCGATACCGGTACCAAGATGCTGCATATCGGCAAGGGTACCCGGAGCACCATCGTATCCAAGGGCATCTCCGCCGGCCATGGCCAGAACAGCTACCGGGGTCTGGTGAAAGTGGCTGCCGGTGCAGAAGGCGCCCGCAACCACACCCAGTGCGATTCCCTGCTGATGGGCGACAAATGCGGCGCCCACACCTTTCCCTATATGGAAGCCAAGAACCCCAGTGCCCAGATCGAGCATGAGGCCTCCACCTCCAAGATCAGCGATGACCAGCTGTTCTATTGCCGCAGCCGCGGCATCTCGACGGAGGATGCGGTGAACATGATCGTGAACGGCTTCTGCAAGGACGTCTTCAAGGAACTGCCTATGGAGTTCGCGGTGGAGGCCCAGCGCCTGCTCGCGGTGACCCTGGAAGGCGCTGTCGGATAATAAACGAGAGAAGCACGATGTTAGAGATCAAGAACTTGCATGCACGAGTCGATGACAAGGAGATCCTTAAAGGGTTGACCCTTACCGTGAACGCGGGTGAAATCCACGCGATCATGGGTCCCAACGGCTCAGGCAAGAGCACCCTCGCCCACATCCTGGCTGGCCGGGAAGGTTATCAAGTCACCGATGGCAGCGTGCGCTTCGAGGGCAAGGATCTCCTGGCCCTGGCGCCGGAAGAGCGTGCTCGTGAGGGCGTGTTCCTGGCCTTCCAGTACCCGGTAGAGATTCCCGGGGTGAACAACGTGTATCTACTGAAGGCCGCCTTCAACGCCATCCGCAAGCAGCGCGGCGAGGAAGAGCTGGACGCCATGGATTTCCTGGCGCTGGTTAAGGCCAAGATGCAGTTCATGGAGATGGACCCTTCCTTCCTGAGCCGCGCCGTGAACGAAGGCTTCTCAGGTGGTGAGAAGAAGCGCAACGAGATACTGCAGATGCTGGTGCTGGAACCTAAGCTCGCGCTCCTGGACGAGACGGACTCCGGCCTGGATATCGACGCCCTCAAAGTCGTGGCCAAGGGCGTGAACAAACTCAGGGATCCAAAGCGCGCCATGGTGATGGTCACCCATTACCAACGCCTGCTGGACTACGTAGTGCCGGACCAAGTGCACGTGCTTTCGGCCGGTAAAGTCGTGAGATCCGGTGGCAAGGAACTGGCCCTGGAACTTGAGAAGCGCGGTTACGACTGGTTGAAAGACACTGCGGTAGCCTGATGAATGCTCTTGCCTCTTATATCGAAGGTTTCGCGACCCAGCAGAAGTCGCAGCCTTGGCTGCGAGACCTGAAAGACGTGTCATTGCAACAAGCCGTGAAACGTGGCTTCCCGGCAGCCCGTGACGAAGCCTGGAAGTACACTTCTCTCGCGGCCCTGGAGAAGCGAGGCTTCAAACCCTCCATCTCCAATGCCAAGCTGGATGCAGCCACGTTCTCAGGCCTGCTGATCCTGAACCTGGACTGCACGCGCGCCGTTTTCGTGAACGGACGCTTCGATGCGTCCCTATCTCAGTTGCCCCATGGCGTGCGTGTCGTCGCCGCGACTTCCGCGGATGAGAGCCTGCGCAGCCTATTGGCAGTCCCCACCTCTTGGCAGGACGATACTTTCGTCAACCTGAATACTGCCCTGTTCCAGGATGCCCTGGTATTGGAGCTGACTGCCGATGCTGTGCTGGAGAAGCCCCTAGAACTCCTGCATGTGAACGTGCCGGGCCTGGAAGCTGCTGCCCATCACCTACGCTGCATCATCCGCCTCGGTTCCCATGCTCAAGCTACGCTGGTGGAACGCTATGTAGGTCTCGAGACTGCGCAGCATCTCACCAATGGTCTGGTCCAGATCGATCTGGCAGCCGGCTCGAAGCTGACCCATGTGCGTCTGCAGGAAGAGAGCCTCCAGGGCTTCCATGTAGGCCGGGTGCTGGTCCAACAGGCGGCGGACAGCAGCTATGTGTCCCACAACGTCCAGACGAGTGCTGCCTGGTCACGCTTGGATATCGCCACCGATCTGAACGCACCCGGCGCGGAAGCCCATCTCAACGGTCTCTATACCGTGAATGGACGGCAACATCTGGATAACCACACCTGGATCAACCACAGCGCACCTCAAACCACCAGCCGCGAACTCTATCGCGGCATCCTGGATGGCAATGGCCGCGCGGTGTTCAACGGCAAGGTGCTGGTAGCCAAGAACGCCGCCAAGACCGATGCCCAGCAATCCAATCATAACCTGCTGCTGTCCAAGGGCGCTGAGATCGACACCAAGCCGGAGTTGGAGATCTACGCCGACGACGTGAAGTGCAGTCACGGTGCCACTATCGGTCAGCTGGATGAACAGCAGCTCTTCTACCTGCGCTCCCGCGGCCTTGATGCGGAGACCGCCCGTGCAGTGCTGGTGGGCGCTTTCGCCGGACGCCTGGTGGACCTGCTACCCTCGCCGGCGCTGATGCCGCATGTACGAGAACGCTTGAGCACCTCCATCCGCCAACTCCACTTGCAGGAGCGGTCATGAGCACGCCCCTTAGAGCTTCAATAACTTCCGGTTTCGATCCGCTGTATTGGCGAAAAGACTTCCCAATCCTGTCGGAGAAAGTGCACGGCAACCCTCTGGTGTACCTGGACAACGCCGCCACTTCCCAGAAACCCCAGGCGGTGATCGACGCGGTGTCGAGCTATTACGAGCATCACAACGCCAACGTGCACCGTGGCGTGCATACCTTGAGCGAACTCGCCACCGCCGACTACGAAGGTGCCCGCGAGAAAGTGCGCGTCTTCATCAACGCGCGCAGCGTCAAGGAAGTGATCAATACCCGCGGCACCACCGAGGCCATCAACCTGGTGGCCCAGAGCTACGCGCGACCCAAGCTCAAGGCCGGTGATGAGATCCTGCTCACGCAGATGGAACATCACTCCAACATCGTCCCCTGGCAGCTTCTGGTTGCTCAGACCGGTGCAATGTTGAAGGTGGTGCCCATCACCGATGCGGGCGAGTTGGAACCCGGCGCGTTCGAGAAGCTCTTGAGTCCGCGCACCAAGATAGCGGTCTTCGGCCATGTCTCCAACGCCCTCGGCACCGTCAATCCAGTGAAGGAGATGACGGCCCTGGCCCATGCCCATGGTGTGCCGGTACTGGTGGATGGTGCCCAGGCCGTGCCGCACATGGCGGTGGACGTGCAGGATCTGGACTGCGATTTCTATGCCTTCTCCGGCCACAAGATGTTTGCACCCACCGGCATCGGCGTTCTGTACGGCAAGGAGAAGCTGCTGGAAGCCATGCTGCCCTGGCAGGGCGGCGGCGAGATGATCAGGCTGGTGCGTTTCGACAAGACCACATACAACGACCTGCCCCATAAGTTCGAGGCCGGCACACCGGATATCGCCGGTGCCGTGGGCTTGGGTGCAGCGGTGGATTATCTGAATACGGTGGGTCTGGATGCCATCCAGGCCTACGAACATGGCCTGCATGACTATCTGGCCAAGAGCCTCAGCGCAGTGACCGGCGTGCGCCTAGTGGGCACCGCCAGCCGACAGGCGGGTGTGCAGTCCTTCGTCATGCAGGGCATCCACCCCCACGACCTCGGCACCATCGTGGATCAGGAAGGCGTCGCCATCCGTACCGGCCACCACTGCGCCATGCCAGTCATGGAGCGCTTCGACCTGCCGGCCACGGCACGCGCCTCCCTCTCCTTCTATAACACCCGCGAAGACGTGGATGCCTTGATGAAGGCACTGGACAAGGCCCGTGAGGTGTTGGCCTGATGGATCTCAACGACCTTTACCGGGATGTGATCGTGGATCACAACCGAGCCCCACGGAATTTCCGCAAGATCGCCGGCGCCGACAGGGTGTTGGAGGGCTTCAACCCTCTCTGCGGCGATAAGCTCACGGTATATTTGAAGCTTGATGGCGAGACCATCAAAGACCTGAGCTTCGAAGGCAGCGGCTGCGCCATCTCCGTGGCCTCCGCTTCGCTCATGACCGAGCGACTCAAGGGTAAGACCCGGGGTGACGCGGACAAGCTCTTTGACGAGATGCATGATCTTCTCACCCGCAGTGAACCACCGGTGGAGGTGGAATCCCTGGGCAAGCTGGCCGCCCTCGCCGGCGTGCGTGAATATCCCTCCCGCGTGAAATGCGCGAGCCTGTGCTGGCATACCCTCAAGGGCGCGCTGCACGACGAGGGAAATTCCATCTCGACGGAATAAGAAATGTACGACCGTGAACCTATTAAACTCCTGCGCGCCGTCGAAGCGGTGATGATCCCCGCGGGGACGCACGTGCTCATCCCGGAAGCCACGGAAGTGAACGTGGCCCAGTCCCTGGGCGGCAGTTTCACGGTCTACGTGGACGGCAACCTGCTGCGTATCGCCGGCAAGGATGCGGACGCCCTCGGACGCGAGGTCCAGGAAGTGCCGAAGCTACCTGAGAACCCCAGCGACGCCGACGTGGAGAAGCTGGTCTGGGATCAGATGAAGACTTGCTATGACCCGGAGATCCCCATCAACATCGTGGATCTAGGCCTAGTCTATGAGTGCAAGCTCCTGCCCGGTGATGAGGGCAAGAAGAAGGTTGGCGTGAAGATGACCCTCACAGCCCCTGGGTGCGGAATGGGCGGGATCCTGGTGCAGGACGTGAAGGACAAACTGGAGCAGGTACCCACCATCCAGTCCGCTGACGTGGAGCTGGTATTCGAGCCCCCCTGGTCACGCGAGATGATGTCGGAAGAAGCGAAGTTACAGACTGGAATGTATTACTGATGGCCGATTGGGTCGATGTTGCCACGGCAGATGAGTTCCCGCCTGGGACCCATAAGGTCATCGATGTGAGCGACGTGAAGATCGCCGTGTTCAACGTCGAGGGTAAGTTCTACGCCATCGAGGACGTCTGTACCCATGATGGTGGCGTCCTCACGGGCGGCCCGATAAACGGATGCATCATCACATGCCCTCGTCACGGCGCTACTTTCGACATCCGTAACGGTGCGGCGTTGACTGCGCCGGCCTACGAACCTACTGCCAGTTTCCCAGTCCGTATCCAGGACGGGATGGTGCAAACCCAAGACGATCGCTGGGATTAGATATCCGTCGGAAGATCGGATTCGCCGAAGTGTTCCAGATAATCGGCGTGAGCAGCCTTGATGACTTCGTAAGCTTGCTCGTGCTTATAGACTGCCTGGATGTCCACCTTGTGAGCTTGGCCCGGCACCCACTTGTAGGTGCTGAAGTAGTGCACCAGACGCTCCACCATCACATGGGGCAGGTCTTCCAGCTCGCGCGCATGACCCCATAGGTTGTCGCTGGCCAGGACAGCGATGATCTTGTCGTCCGCTTCGCCACCATCGATCATGCGCAGACCGCCAATGACCCGCGCACTCATCAAGACCTCGGAACGGGCGATGGGCCGCTCGGAAAACACGCAGATGTCTAGGGGATCGCGATCGCCGGGGATGTCCTCGCCCGCCAGCTTGCCCACCCGGGCGCCGCAATAGGTGCGAGGCACGAAGCCGTACAGTGCCGGCATGTGAGCAGAACTGCGCTGGGGACGGTCCACCCGCAGATAACCTGTGGCCTTATCTACCTCGTACTTCACCACGTCGAAGGGCGTGATCTCGATGTAGGCGTTGACCACGCCAGGCGCTTCTTCGCCGAGTTCAAGACCATGCCAGGGGTGGGGACGCCATTGATTGTACGGTTTCATGTTTCAGGACCTGGGACTATATATAGAGCGCTCGGACGGGGCGCGCATTGTACCGGCGCAGCCCCCTCGGGCCAAGCTCGGCCTTGAAACCCGGGCTTTCCGCCCCGATAGTGTGGTCCTGACCCACTGGAGAATCCCATGCTCACCGTCCGTCCTGCACGCGAACGCGGCCATGCCGACCATGGCTGGCTCGACAGCTGGCACAGTTTCTCCTTCGCCGACTACTACGACCCCGACCACATGGGCTATTCGGCCCTGCGGGTCATCAACGACGACCGCATCATCAAGGGCGGCGGCTTCGGCGCCCACTCGCACCGGGACATGGAGATCGTCACCTATATATTGGACGGTGCCCTCGCCCACCAAGACGACATGGGCAATGGCTCGGTGATCCGTCCCGGCGATGTGCAGCGCATGAGCGCCGGTACCGGCGTGGTGCACAGCGAAGCCAACGCCAATCAGGGCGAGACCCGGCTGTTGCAGATCTGGATACTGCCCAAGACCCGGGGCGGCGCACCGGGCTATGAGCAGATCCACTTCGAGGATGCGGACCTCAAGGACCGCCTGCGCCTGGTGGCTTCTGCCGATGGGCGCGATGGCTCGGTGCGTATCCAACAGGATGCAGCGATCTACGCCACACGCTTGAGTGCAGGTGCCACCGCGCGGCATACGCTAGTAGCGGGCCGCAAAGCTTATCTGCAGGTGGCCAAGGGTGAGTTGCACCTGAACGGGACGCATCTCGATGAAGGCGACGGCGTCATGCTGGAGCAGGAGACCGCTCTGGAATTCACAGCGGTGAAAGACGCGGAAGCCCTGTTGTTCGAGCTGCCCTGAGCCTCTAGAGCAATCCCTTGCTGATGCGGGCAGCAGCAGCACCGATGTCGATGCTGCCCATGTCGCTTTCCGCCGCCGTCTCCGGCGGCATGAAAGCCAATCGTTTGTCCGCACCGTTCACAGTCTGCCAGCGCAGCGCCGTGGATGAGCGGCGGCGTGGGTAGAAAGCCGCTGTCGGTCTATCCAGTGCCGCTGCGAGATGCAGAGGCCCCGTGGAACCGCTGATGAACAGATCGGCGAAAGCCAGATGCTTGGCAAACTCCACGAGACCGTCTTTGGATACGAATATCGAATGGGGCGCCTGCACCAGGCTTGCTAGGCGCTTCACCTGTTGCTCTTCATCCGGACCCGCTGTAAGCACGAAGTGTCGCTTGCGCGGAGCATCCAAATCACGGATAAGGTGGCCGTACTGCCCCAGTGACAGGTTGTTGGCAGAGCCGCCATGACCTGCATGTACGAACACCAATTGCTTGGTCACAGCGATCTTGTGCTGCTTCAGGAAGGCTTGTTTCTGCTTCTTGATCTCGGCCGGAGTGAAACTGAGATACGGCGCTTCGACAGGCTTGGGCTTGGCGATGCCCTGGTCAGCAAGATAGGCCAAGACCACATCCTGGTTGTATTCGTATTCCGGTTTTTCGGAACGAGAGCGGCGCTGTGGGATGCGGTGATCGTAGAAGAACTGGGCGAGTTTGGTGGCGGGAGCATAGCGCTGTGGTATGCCGGCAAGCCGCACGCCGAGCCCAGTATCGAAACGCGAGAACAGCGTGATCACCGCGTCGAAGCCGGCGGGCTTGATGAGCTGCGCCAGGGCCCGGCCATTGCGCCACTCGCCCGGCAGCTTGGGATCCGCCAGCACCTGGTCGACGCTTGGGCAACGTTCCGCCAGGGGCGCTGTATAGGCAGGCACCAGTACTGCGATGTGAGCCTGGGGCAGGTTCTGGCGCAGGAGCGCGAGCGCAGGCCAGGCGAGCATGAAATCGCCCAGCTTGTCGTTGCGTATCACCAGGAGCTTCGGCCCGGCCTTGGTTTTTTTTGTCATGTGTCCGACCGAATTTTCTGCGGTTCCCGGGGTCCGGTATCGCCTCGCCGGGTCTTATCGGGGATAAGCGAGGCTCGAATCGGGTATTTACCCCATACAAATAACATCGGCCCCGGGCCAGACTTACCCCCGGATCGTGCACCCCTCACGATCCAAACAGCCGATGCTCCCCGTCGGCTGCGTAGCCGGGATGCAACGTCACGGCTCCCAGGGCGGATGATCCTCCCTATCATCCGCTTTGACTGAAGCGCCGCGCAAGCGGCGTTTCTTTTATGGGCGACCCGAAACCCGACCGCAGCCACGGATTTTCGGGTCGTTTTCCCTACAGAATCAGGCGTTCACCCTCTTCCAGAACCTGTTACCGAAGCTTTAACCTGCCGTCATACGTAGGAAATCCGTCGCCGCCGATTTCCAGGCGCTCAAGTGCCGTTGCGGCCCCGGAGAACAAGCTTTGGACCCCCGAATCGCCTCGCTGCCCCAGAACCACTACAAAGCGCTCATCGCAAGCGACGATGCCGATCTGACCAGCCTCGAGCAGTCCGCCCTCAAGCAGCTGCACTTCGACGCGACTTCGGTGCACGATGACGGCGAGATGCTGCACAGCATCCACGCGGACCGCCCCGACCTCCTGATCTTGGATGCGGCCCTTCCCGGTGCCGGTGCCTTACAAGCCTGTCGCAAGCTGCGCGAAGACCCTGCCACTGCGGCCATGCCCATCATCATGATCACCGACTCCGACAGCCGGACCCAGCGCATCGCAGCCCTGGAGACCGGTGCTGACGATTGCGTGACCAAGCCTCTGGACATAGACATGCTGGTAGCGCACATCCGCGCACTGGCTCGACGCGCACTCCAGGTGCTAGGGGCCGGGAAACGCCTGCGGGCCGGGCCCATCGACATGGATCTGGACCGCTGGACCGTGACGGTCTCGGGCGCTGCCATCGAACTCACCAAGAAAGAATTCAGGCTGTTGCAGGTGCTGTTGGAAGCCAAGGGCCGGGCCCTGACCCGGGACTTCCTGTTGCAGAAAGCCTGGTCCCACGCCACCATCCATGGTCTGGATACCCGCACCGTGGACGTGCATATCGGCCGCTTGCGCCGTAAGCTCGGCAGTGCGGGTCACTACATCATCACGGTACGGAACGTAGGGTTCCGTTTCGACATCCTGCCGGAGTGGCTCAGCAGCTATAGCGGCTGATTCGAGCCGAATTTTGGGTTTCGTCGTCCGACTACGGGCATTTTGGACGCTCATATAGGGTATTCCCCCTATTCCTCATCGGGGCCCTCCCCCGTTAACGTTTACTTATTCTAGGAACGGGTGCGGGTTAGGCACCAGATCACTGTAAGCAGCAGTGGATTTCAGGGTGCTAGTGATGGAAATCGGCACTTCGGATGATGCGGCTTAAATACGCAGTTTCAGGACGTCAGCAGTAGGGCTTGTTGACATATGCGTAGGGAATTCAGAGTTGGGACTTGTGTATCATTTTGTAGGCGAATGGATGCGAGCCGTCCGTTCGCGCTGTGGCTGTCCGATGCAGGATACATGAGCACTGGAAGGCCATCAGGGAGTTATGCAAGAACACTATTTGGCGGTGTTTCCGCCGCGGCGACGGGTCACCCGTGCGACGTGAGATGAACAAGGAGCGACGTGTATGAGTGAGAACAAGGGCCGAGGCCGTGGCAGTCACCTGCAGCCGGAGAGTTCCGGGCAAGGCACCACACCCAACGACGAATCCCATGCCGAGGTACTGCGGGAGCTGGTAGCGCATCTACGCCAGAACCGCACCCAACTGCGTGAGGTATGGGCCAGCCGCATCATGAGCGCCCGCTTCCTCACCGCCATGACCAACGAAGAGATCATGGCGGAAGCGAGCTCCGTATATGACAACTACCTCGGGGCACTCGAGACCGGCTCCATCGAAGCCCTCGAAGCTTACGCCCGCGACCTGTCAGAGCGAATCATCCCTCGAGGCGTAGAGACGCACGAAGTGGTGGGTATCGTGCTGCTGCTGCGCGACACGCTGGCACGGTCACTGTTCTCCAAATACGGCCAGAACCTGCAACTGCTGACCCGGGTGTTGGACGCCTACGAACCTGCAGCGAACCGCATCGCCACCACGGTGGCGGTGGGCTTCGTGCAGGAGCGCGAACGTATCATCCGTCAGCAGCAGGAAGCCATCCGCGAACTGTCCACGCCAGTGCTGGCGGTGCGCGAACGACTGCTGATCCTGCCCATCATCGGTATCTTGGATCCGCAACGCGCCCGTCAGTTGACGGAGCAGCTGTTGCGCGGCATCCGCATCAACCGCGCTCGAGTGGTGGTGATGGACTTGACCGGTGTGCCTGCGGTGGACGCCGCGGTGGCGAACCACCTGGTGCAGACCGTGGAAGCCGCGCGACTGGTCGGTGCCGACGTGATCGTCACCGGTCTCGCACCGGAACTGGCCCAGACCCTGGTCACCATCGGCGTGGACCTGGGCAAGATGGCCACGGTGGGCGACTTGCAGGGCGGCATCGAAGAGGCCGAGAAGCTGCTGGGCTACAAGGTGGTGTTGGTGCCCCGCGCTGAATCGGTCAACTAGGGGAGTTGAGGCGTGGAAGTCCCTATATTAAAACAACGGAACTACCTGATCGCGTCGGTGCAAGCCGTGCTGACGGACCAGGACCTCATCAACCTCCGTGATCGCCTGGTGGCGCAGGTGGGACGCTTCCGTTCCGTCGGCGTGATTCTGGACGTGACCGGCCTGGACGTGATGGATTCATTCTCAGTACGCACGCTGCGGGACATGGCTCACATGATCCGCCTGCGTGGCGCTGACACGGTCATCGTCGGCATCCAACCGGAAGTGGCGTTCTCGATGGTGCAATTGGGCTTGAGCCTCGAAGGCGTGCCCACTGCACTCGACCTCGAAGAAGGTCTGGCCTACCTGGATGCGCGTCCCAAGCGCACAGCGTCACGGACGCTGAATGAACTCTAGGCTAGAAGCTCCTCCACTCAACTTCAGAGAGACGGCGGGTAATTTGGAAGACAGGAAGGTCATCCCGATCAGGACGGTGTCTGACATCGTCACTGCCAGGCAGCATGGACGCGAGCTGGCACTCCAATCCGGTTTCTCGGAGACGGAGTCGACCCTGATCGCCACCATCATCTCAGAGCTGGCGCGCAACATCGTGCTGTACGCCCAGTCGGGCGAGATCATGCTCGAGAAGGGCTTGATCAACGGCCAGCACCGCGGCGTCATCATCGTCAGCAAGGACAACGGGCCGGGCATCCCGGACGTGCAACGCGCCCTGGTGGGCGGCTACTCCACATCCGGCGGTCTTGGCCTCGGCCTGTGCGGTGTGCGCCGCATGGTCGATGAGTTCTATATAGATACCGGCACTGACAAAGGCACGACGGTCACTGCCAAGAAATGGCTAACGTGATGTTAGACGGCGTCCTCGAATCGGCCTCCGCGATGTTCACCCTGCCCGGCCAGGATGAATGCGGAGACCGGGATGGCGTCGTCGCCACACCGCATGGTGCCCTGGCCACCGTGATCGACGGCATCGGCCACGGCCCCGAGGCTGCCGACGCCGCAGAACGGGCCCTGGCCAGCATCCGCAACCTGACCCGCGGCGAATCCCTGATCGAGATGCTGAAACGCTGCCACAGCTCCCTCCTCAATAGCCGCGGCGCGGTGATGAACCTGGCCTCCTTCGATACCGGCGAAGGCACCCTCACTTGGCTCGGGATCGGAAACGTGGAAGGCCGGTTGCTCTTGCGCAACACGCAGACCGGTTACGTGAGGCAGAATCTATTGCTGCGGCCGGGTGTGGTCGGGCAACGCCTACCTGCCATGCAGGTGGCGGTAAGCCGCGTGCAACGCGGCGACCTGATGATATTCGCCACGGACGGCGTGGATCCTGACTTCGCCGAACACATCAACATCGACAATCCCGTGAGCGAAATCGCAAATGGCATCATCTCACGCTATTGCAAGAGGACAGACGATGCCCTCGCGCTGGTCGTCAGATACCTGGGCTGAAGCGGTGCGCGGCAGCCCGTCCGACTTGGACGAGAGCTACCACGTGGCGCTCCGGGAATACCTGACCAACGGCGGCGAGGCATCCCTGTTGCACGCCTATGAACTGGGCCGGCAAGCACTCGACTCCGGTATCGGCCTCCTGGGTCTGGTCAACATCCATGAGAGCGCAGTCTCCAAAGTCATGGAGAAATCCAACGGCAAGACCGCGCAATACCTGCATGACGCTCACCACTTCCTCCTGGAGAGCATGGCGCCCTTCGAGATGATGCAACTAGGCCATCGCGAAGCCAACGCCGCCCTGCGCCGCCTCAACAACGTGCTGGAGGACGAGGCCAAGCGCATCGCCCACACCCTGCATGATGAGGCCGCACAGTTACTGGCGTCGGTGTATCTGGAACTGGCTGAGATCCAGCGCCTCATGCCGCCGGATCCCATCCGCGCCCACACCGAGCGCATCTCTTCGCAACTCGACATGGTCTCGGACCAGTTGCGGCGCCTCTCTCATGAGCTGCGCCCGCCGATCCTGGACCAGCTCGGCCTGATGCCGGCTCTGCAGTTCCTCTCGGACGGTTTCCGCAAGCGTGCCCGGCTCAAGATCGATATCGACAACTTTATCGCCGACCGCGGCCGGCTGCCGCAGCTCATCGAGACCGCCCTGTACCGCACCGTGCAGGAAGCACTCAACAACGTGGTCAAGCATGCGGATGCCGAGCATGTGCGTATCCGCATCTGGATCGAGCAGCAGCTGGTGTGCTGCACGGTCAAGGACGATGGCGCGGGTTTCCAGTCCAGCGGCGGGCCCGACGGCCTCGGGCTGGTCGGCATCCGCGAACGCATCAGCAGTTTGCACGGTGCTTTCGAGATCAATTCCAGGCCGGGTTCAGGGACTGAACTCCGTGTCAGCATTCCACTAGGAGAGAACTTATGATGCAGCAGAGCGTGATCCTGGCAGATGATCACCCCATGTTCCGTCAAGGCCTCAAGGCCCTTCTGGAGCGCGAGGGATTCGACGTGGTGGGCGAGGCCGCGGATGGGCACGAGGCGGTGCGCATGGCACGCCACCTCAACCCCGGCATCGCGGTGCTGGACATCGGCATGCCGCTCCTGAACGGCATCGATGCGGCCCGCGACATCCACAAGCAGGCCTCGGACACCGAGGTGGTGCTGCTCACCATGTATGAAGAAGAGGCCTACGTGCTCGAGGCGCTGCGTGCCGGCATCCGCGGCTACGTGCTGAAAGCCCAGGCCGCATCCGACCTGGTGGGAGCCATCCGCGAGGTCCTGCGCGGAGCGGTATACCTCTCCCCCGGCATCTCCAAGACTGTGGTGGATGCCTACGTCGGCAAGACCGAACTGCCGCCGGATCCACTCACCGACCGCGAGCGCCAGGTGCTGCAGCTGGTGGCGGAAGGCAAGACCACCAAGGCAGTGGCCGAAGTGCTGGGTCTGAGCGTGAAGACTGCTGACTCACACCGCACCCGAATCATGCAGAAGCTCGAGATCCACGAGACCGCGAGCTTGGTGCGTTACGCCATCCGCCGAGGCTTCATCAAAGCGTGACCTACGCCACAGCGGCGTGTGTTCTGTAAAACCCGGCCGCCAAAAACCGGGTGATTCACCGTGCATTTGAGGGCGATTACCTGATTCGCCCTTCCCTGGGATTCCTGCATAGTTTCCCCCTAACGTGGATCTCGCATGCCGTGGCTATCGCCCGGCAGCCGGAACCCCGCAGCCCAGGACGGGCGTAATACGGAGACGGCACGCATGCAGCGGATCCTGCTGGCGGACGATCACCCCATGTTCCGGCAGGGCCTCAAGGCCCTCCTGGAGCGTGACGGGTTCAATGTGGTGGCGGAAGCCGCCGACGGTCATGAGGCGGTGCGCCTGGCACGCCAACTGAGCCCCACCATCGCAGTCTTGGACATCGGCATGCCGCTGCTGAACGGCATCGATGCGGCACGACAGATCATGAAGCAGACCGCCGGCATACAGGTGGTACTGCTCACCATGTACGAGGAAGAAGCTTACGTCCTCGAGGCGCTGCGGGCCGGCATCCGCGGCTACGTATTGAAAGCCCAAGCCGCGGCGGACCTCGTGGGCGCCATCCGCGAAGTACTGCGCGGTGCCGTGTACCTCTCTCCCGGCATCTCCAAGACCGTGGTGGATGCCTATGTCGGCAAGTCCGAATTGCCGCCGGACCCTCTCACAGACCGCGAGCGGCAAGTGCTGCAGCTCGTGGCCGAAGGCAAGACCACCAAAGAAGTGGCAGCCATCCTGGGACTCAGCGCCAAGACCGCGGATTCGCACCGTACGCGGATCATGCAGAAACTCGAGATACATGAGACGGCGGGGTTGGTCCGTTATGCGGTCCGCAGGGGTTTCATCAAGGCCTGACAAAGCGTAACCATAAACGTGAACCAAACAATCCCCGGAAATATTCCATCCCCCACTCCCGTACACGTACTGCTCGCAGACGATCACACCATCTTCCGGCAAGGGCTGCGCATGCTGTTGCAGGAAGAGGGCTTCGATGTGATGGGCGAGGCATCCACCGGCGCCGAGGCTCTATCGATGGCTGAATCAGGCCGTCCGGACGTGGCAATCCTCGACTACAACATGCCGGCCATGGATGGCATCAGTGTGGCCCGTGAGTTGCAGAAATCCTCGCCCCATACCCAGACGGTGCTGTTAACCACCGAGGAAGACCAGGCCAGCGCCGTGGAAGCGCTGCGCGCGGGCATGCATGGCTACGTCTACAAGACCCAGACCGCCGATGAACTCATCAACACCGTCCGCGAAGTAGCCCGCGGCGCCATCCATTTCAACACCCATCTCCGGCCGGGTGCGCTCAACGCGCTCAGCACCGGCGAGAGCAACGAACCTGAACCGCTCACGGAGCGTGAACGCCAGGTGCTGATGTTAATCGCCAAGGGCACCACCACCCGTCTCATAGCAAAACAGCTGGGCCTGAGTGCCAAGACCGTGGAATCCCACCGCAGCCGCATCATGCAGAAGCTGCACCTGCACCGCGCAGCGGAACTGATCCGATACGCCATCCGCCGCCAGTTGATCGCCCCGTAGAAAACGACGCCCAGACGACCTTTCCCCCGCCCACTCTCTCACCCCGCTCCTCTCACTCTTCCGTAGTTCGTTCGATCAGTTTAACCACAACGAATGATGTGACATAGCTCACGTTTCCTGCGCTATTTACCGCGCCGTACCTGAAAGTTTAAGAAAACGTTACGCATGGCAGGTATAAATCCATGGGCCGATAAGGTATACGCCTGGGGGTGAAACCCTTCGGTGCATGACCTGAAAGCCGTGACGATCCGGGAGCGGATCCTGCGGCCTGCCTCTACCAGCTCAGTGGCATCGGCGCCCTAGGGGGCTCTGAGCGATGCGTACTGAGGTCTTGAAACCATGCTGTCTTTTCCTGGTCTGGCCTTCCGCGGCCGCCTGCTGGCTGCCTGCGCGCTGGTTTTGGCGTCCCTGTCCTTCGCTCTGCCTGCCGGTGCCGATACCTTCCCCGGCGGGTTCATGGAGAGCGATACCGCGACGGTGGCTCGCCCCCTGATGAGCGCAACCCAGTCCAGCGGATTCCTGCCCCAGCGGGGCCTGTTCACCTTCCCGACGCCCTATGACACCCAGGGCGTGCGCATAACCAACTCCACCGACTGCGCAGGCCAGGACTGCGTAGACATGATCTACAACTACTGGCGCAACATGAGCAATAGCACCGGCAGCAACACAATGTATATCTTCGTCGGTCTGGACCGCAATCGCGGCGGCCAGGGTCCGACCCTGTTCAGCTACGACAAGACTACCGATGCCTTGACCGAAGTCGGCCCCCTGTTCGCCGCCTCCAGCCCCTATAGCTGGAAGAGTGCGGAGGGCTGGTACTTCAGCTACGGCATGCCCACAAAGATCTATCTACAGTCCGGCTCGCAGCTCCTGCGTTATGACGTGTTGGCCAAGACCATGGAGACGGTGTTCGATTCCACCACCGCTTATCCCAACACGGTGATCCATCAGACCAACTCCAGCAACGACGACGACGTGCATTCCGCAACCCTGGAGGACTCCACCAGCTATGCGCCCCTGGGCTGCATGGCTTACAAGGTGAGCACCAAGCAGTTCTACTTCTATCCCACCACCGGCGGCTTCGACGAATGTCAGATTGATAAGAGCGGCCGTTACCTAGTGATAAAGGAGAAGCTGCCACAGGACACCTGCGTCAGCTGCGATGAAGACAACCTGATCGTGGACCTGCAGACCGGCGCCCAGACCGTGCTGCTGGACAAGGACGGCGCTGGCGGCCATTCGGACCTCGGCTACGGTACTCAAGTGGCGTCGGACAACTGGAACAACTATGCCAATGCCTGGCGGGTATGGAATTTCGCCCAGAGTCCCCTCTCCGGCGGCCTGGTCTACCACGATAACGACTGGAACGCCTTCACCCCCTCCCACGTGAGCTGGGAGAACGCCAGCGCCACGGTGCCGGTCGCCCAGCAGTACGCCTGCGGCGGTTCCGCGACCAGCTCGGGCGCCGCCTACGGCAACGAGGTGGTGTGCTTCATGCTGAACCCGGTGGCGGCAGCATCGCAGCAACGTCTGGTGGTGGCACCGGTGATGACGAACCTCGCAGCTACCGGCGGCAACGCCGCGTGCCCGAGCTGCACCGACTATGCGAAGGATCCCAAGGGCAACATAGATCCCACCGGCCAGTATTTCTTCTGGGTCAGCAACATGGGCGGCGCCCGCATGGACGCCTTCATGGTGAAGATCCCCTCTCAGGTGCTGACCGCTGCCGCGAACTCGGGCTCCGGCACCACCGGCGGTGGTGACACCACTCCGCCCACTGTGAGCATCACGGCGCCCATCGCCGGTTCCACCCTATCCGGAACCGTAGCCGTATCTGTAAACGCTAGCGACAACATAGGTGTCACGAGCGTGCAGTTCCTGCTGGATGGTGCGGACTTAGGCTCCGAAGTGACCACGGCGCCCTATTCGGTGGGCTGGGATACCAGCACGGCCAAGGCCGGCGTCCATATCCTGAGTGCCATCGCCAAGGACGCGGCCGGCAACAGCGCCACTGCTACGACCGTCTCTATCACCACCTTCTTGGATAACCTACCGCCGGCGATCACCGCCGTGGCAGCGGACATCACCGGCTCGTCCACCGCCACCGTAAGCTGGGACACCAGCCAACAGGCGAACTCCCAAGTGACTTACGGCACCACGGTGAGCTATGGAGCCAGCACCACCCTCAGCACCAGCATGGTCACGGCCCATTCGTCCCCGCTCACGGGCCTTGCTGCCGGTACCACCTATCACTACCAGGTGATCTCCAGCAATTCGAGCGGCATAAAAGCGACCTCGGCTGACCAGACGTTCACCACTTCAGCCTCGACCACCTCCACCACCCTGCCCGCCGCGTCTGCAGAGTGGCAGTTCAGTGCCGGCAGGGGCAGCAGCGCGGTGGACAGCTCCGGCCATGGCCATACGGGCGCGCTGACCGATGCACCGCCGTGGGTAGCAGGCATCAGTGGCGATGCCCTTGCTTTCAACGGCAGCAATCAGTCAGTGACCGTGAACAGTGTCGCTGGATTGAACGGGTATCCCTTGACTGTCTCCACCTGGTTCAAGACCACGTCCGCCAGCGGCACTCACGGCCTCATCAACAAGTACGCCGCCAACTCCCACAACGGTTACCAGCTGTTCATGAGCAGCGGCAAACTCTGCGCCTGGTTCTTCCGCGACGGATCTGACTATGTCTGGGACGGCAGCAGCTGCAGCCTGCCGGCATCGGGTTATAACGACGGCCAATGGCATATGGCGGCCTTCACCGTGGATGGCACCGGCGGCAAGCTCTACGTGGACGGCACCCTCAAGACCAGCCGCGCCTGGAATGGCAGGGCCGGCGCCGGCTCCAGCCCCGCCACCGTGAGCTTCGCCATGGAACCGGGCGTATCCGCCTCGCACTTTCAGGGTTCCCTGGATGAGATCAGCATCTACGGCGGCAAGTCCCTGAGCGCAGCGCAGATAGCGACTCTCTATGCGAGCTTCCCGGTGGTGACACCGGTGGCCTGGACCAGCTTGGCGAACCTGACGGCCACGGGTGGTTCGCTGCAGAAGACCGGCGGTTGCGATGGCTGCGAGGATGCGACAGCGCTCTCCCAGCAGCAACTGGCCGCTGGCGCCAGCAGCTATCTCGAGTTCACCGCCACCGAGACCAACACCCTGCGCACAGCGGGCCTGACCCAGGTGGGGTCCGCCCCGGGTTACGCCAACATGGGCTTCGCCATACGCCTGCAGAGCGGCAGCGCCGAGGTGCGGGAGAAAGGCGTGTACAAGGCCGATACCAGCTTCGTCTCGGGCGATGTGTTCCGTATCGCCGTTGGCGCGGGCATCGTGAACTACTACAAGAACGGCGCCGTGTTCTACACCAGCACCA
The DNA here is from genome assembly GCA_036500225.1 of Gammaproteobacteria bacterium. Taxonomy (GTDB): domain Bacteria; phylum Pseudomonadota; class Gammaproteobacteria; order Natronospirales; family REEB76; genus DASUBN01. The sequence goes on along the minus strand of DASYCJ010000001.1, from coordinate 8,015 downwards.
CGCCACCCATCTACCCGCTGCAGGGGTCGGCGTCCATCAACAGTCTAGGCGGCACCATCACCAACGCAGTCATCAAGACCCACTGATCACGGGCAAGAAAAAAGGCTTCCCCTCTCCGGCCGCCTCTGTTGGCGGCCGGAGAAGTAGGAAGCCTTCTTCTTTTTGATCCGCTCGCGCGGATGCTTCAGGGCTGGGTAGCGAGATCTTGGCCGAGATGCAGGGCCCGGGCCTGGTAGTGCTCCAGGGCCAGGCACTTGCGGTACCAGTCGACGGTCTCTTTCAATCCTTCCTTGAACGCCACCTGGGGCGCGTAACCCAGGAGTTCCTGGGCCTTCTCGATGCCTGCCTGGGAGTGCAGCACGTCGCCGGCGCGGGCGGCCTCGAACTTGGGACTGATGCGGTCACCCAGGAGGTCCTCGAGCATGTCTACGAGTTCCAGCAGGCTGCGGCGTTCACCGCAGGCCACATTGATGATATGGCCGGCGGCCTTGGGCGCCGTCGCCGCGGCGATGGTGGCATCCACTGCATTGGTGACGAAGGTGAAGTCGCGGGACTGGCTGCCGTCGCCGTAGATCACCGGGGAGCCACCGTTCAGGGCGCTGTCGATGAAGCGAGGGATCACCGCAGCGTACTCCGAGTTCGGATCCTGACGCGGACCGAACACGTTGAAGAACCGCACGCAGGCGGTCTCCAGACCGAAGGTGTCGTTGTAGACCTTGCAATAGTACTCGCCGGTGAGCTTGGACACCGCATAGGGTGAGGCCGGCGCGGGTTTGGCATCCTCGCGTTTGGGCAGCGCCACGGCATTACCGTAGGCCGAAGATGATGCGGCGTATACCACCCGCTTCACCTTGGCCTTGTGGGCGGCATCCAGCACCGTGAGGGTGCCGGTCTCGTTGGTTGAATGGGTGGCCAGGGGGTCACGCAGGGACCGGCCCACGGAGGCCAGGGCCGCAAGGTGGAACACGTAGTCCATGCCCGCCACCGCCGCACGCACCGTCTCACGGTCGCGCACGTCGCCCTCGATGAACTCGATGGGCAGGCTCTCGATATTCTCGCGCTTGCCGGTGGACAGGTTATCCAGCACCCAGACGTCATGACCCTGATGCAGTAGACCACGGGTCAGATGGGAACCGATGAAGCCGGCGCCGCCTGTCACTAAGCATTTCATCTTGATCTCCTCGTTGATGTTGGTCCCGCGAAGACGCAGGACGATTCAGTTCTTGGAATGGGTTCAGGGCCGCGCAGCGACCCGGTGGTAGTCATCCTCAACACGCACGATGTCGTCTTCGCGCAGGATGCGGCCGCGCTGCACCTCGACGATGGCGACCGGCTCGTTGCTGAAGTTGGCGAGGCGGTGCAGCATGCCCAAGGGGATCTCGACGCTGCTGTGCGGGTCCATCTCCACGATTGAGTCGCCGATCTGGGCGCTGGCGCGCCCGGAGATGCAGGTCCAGAATTCGCTGCGGTGATGGTGGTACTGGAGGCTCAGACGGTGGCCGGGGCTCACCTCGATGAGCTTCACCTTGATGCCTTCGGCTTCATAGAGCAGCGTCCAGCTGCCCCAGGGACGCTCTTCCGACTCGGCCGGCAGGCTGCGATGGGTGAACGGCAGGTGTGCTACCGGATTCGGGATCGGGAAATTCAGGTTCTCTTCCATGAGACTTAAGTTCCTTCAGGTCATTCGACGGTGACGGATTTGGCCAGGTTGCGCGGCTTGTCCACGTCGGTACCGCGTGCCAGGGCGCTGTGATAGGCCAAAAGTTGTACGGGCAGTGCGTGGATGATGGGAGACAGCACCCCTGCATGGCGCGGAGTGCGGATCACATGCACCCCTTCGCTGCCGGTGAAGTGGCTGTCCTGATCCGTGAACACGAACAGTTCACCGCCGCGGGCACGCACTTCCTGCATGTTGGACTTGACCTTCTCCAGCAGGGTGTCGTTCGGGGCGATCACCACCACCGGCATATCGCTGTCGACCAGGGCCAGAGGACCGTGCTTCAACTCGCCGGCGGGATAGGCTTCGGCATGGATGTAGGAGATCTCTTTCAGCTTCAGCGCGCCTTCCAGGGCGATGGGGTAATGCACGCCGCGCCCGAGGAACAGCGCATGCTGACGCTCGGCGAAGCGGCTGGCCCAACCGCGGATCTGCGGCTCCAGGTTGAGGGCGTGCTGCGCGCCTTCCGGCAGTTGCCGGAGGTTAGCGGCGTACTCCTGCTCCCGCTCGGGAGAGAGCCGGCCTTTGAGCTTGGCGAGAGTCACCGCCAGGCCGAACAGGGCCACCAGTTGGGTGGTGAAGGCCTTGGTGGAAGCCACGCCGATCTCGGCGCCGGCCCGGGTGTAGAACACCAGGTCGGAACTGCGCGGGATGGCGCTCTCCGGCACGTTGCAGATGGACAGGGTCTTGTTGTGTCCCAGGTCCTTGGCATGCTTCAGGGCTTCCAGGGTGTCCAGGGTCTCGCCGGACTGAGAGATGGTGAGGATAAGCTGACCCGGATGCGGAACCGAACGGCGATAGCGGTATTCGCTGGCGATCTCCACGTTGGTGGCGATACCCGCCACGCTCTCCAGCCAGTATTTGGCTGTGAGGCCCGCGTAATAGCTGGTGCCGGCTGCCAGGATCAGGACGGATTCTGTGGCGCCGAACACGTCGTCCGCATTGATGCCGAAGACTTGGGGTGCGAAGTCCTGCTCCAGGAAGGGCCGCAGAGTGTCCGCGAGAGCCAAAGGCTGCTCATGGATCTCCTTCTGCATATAGTGCTCGTGACCACCGAGTTCCAGGGATTCGAGGGACACATCGCTGATACGGGTGGCACGCTCGACCAGCGCACCCGCCTTGTCTACCACGCTGACACGTTGGCCGCGCAGCTCCACCACATCGCCGTCTTCCAGGTACATGACCTTGCGTGTAGCCGAGAGCACCGCCGAGACGTCCGAGGCCAGGAAATTCTCGCCTTCACCCAGGCCCACCAGAAGCGGGCAGCCCATGCGGGCACCGGCGATGACGTCGGGGGTCTCCAGACTCAGCACGCCGATGGCGAAAGCACCATCCAGCTCCTTCACCGCCGCCTGGGTGGCCTTGAACAGGTCGTGGTGCACCTGCAGGTGGTGATGGATGAGATGAGCGATGACTTCCGTATCGGTCTGGGATTCGAAGTGGTAACCGAGAGCCGAGAGCCGCGCCCGCTGTTCCTCATGGTTCTCGATGATTCCGTTGTGCACCACGGCAATCTGATCGCGTGAGATATGCGGGTGGGCGTTGGGTTCCGTGACCCCTCCATGGGTCGCCCAACGGGTATGGCCGATGCCGGTGACGCCGGCGAGCTTCTCGCCCTGGGCCTTGCCCTGCATCTCGGCGACCCTGCCGACACTGCGCACCCGCTTGATGCTGCCATTGACCACGGCGATGCCGGCGGAGTCATAGCCCCGGTATTCCAGCCTCTGCAAGCCTTCGATGAGCATGGGCACGATGTCGCGCCCCGCTACGGCTCCTACTATCCCACACATATCAGAACTCCTTGTTCACGCCGGACATGAGCATTAGCTCGCGGTCCGTTTCCAAGTCACCTGTTGCCGTCCGTTGAGCAGGTGGATCAAGGCCATCACCGTGGCCCAGTTCAACAGGCAGAAGGCATACGGGATGTTGAGGAAGAAAGGCTTGCGCGAGGCATGCCGGGTGAGATAACCGAGCAAGGCAGCTCCGTAGAACAGCACTTGGGCCGCCAGGAGAGCGCGATAGGCCTGATCGCCGGCCAAGGCCAAGTTGGCCAGGAATGCCGTGGCCAGGAGCAGCGGGCTCAGGAGCCGGAACAGCTTGTGGGAGACGGTCTGTACCCACAGGCGGTTGTGGGCCGGACTCAGGAGCCACGGCCTGAGGAAGAACAGCTGGAAGTTGCCGGCGATGGTGCGCAGCTTACGGGTGAACTCCTGCTGAGCAGTGGATACCACCCAATCGTAGGCACGCGCCTTGGGCTCGAACAGCACACGATAACCCTGGCGCACCACCTGCATCGGGATGAGTACGTCATCCAGGATCAGGGACTCGGGGATGGGCTGGAACAGTTCGCGACGCATGGCATAGATGGCACCGGTCGCGCCCACGGTCGAATCGATGATGCCTTCATACAGGCGCATGAACTTCTCATAGCGCCAGTAGAAGTCCACGCCCTTCCCCACTTCGGAATGGCTGTCGCCATCCATGAGGATCAGCTCACCGCTCACGGCTCCCACCTGGGGATCGGCGAAGCGGCTGGCCAGGGCCCGGAGCGCGCCGGTCTCGAAGCGCTGGCGCGCATCCGCCAGCACCACGATCTCGCCACGGACCAGTTTCATCACGTCGTTCAGCACCGCGCTCTTGCCTCGGCGCTTCTTGAACTCAAGCACCCGCACGTAGGTGGAGTGGTAGGTCCGGGCTTGCTCGGCGGTATCGTCGGTCGAACCATCCGAGGCGACGATGATGTCCAGGTGGTCCCATGGGTAGTCTAGGTCCAGGAAGTTCTCGAGCCGCTGCTTGATGCGGCGGGACTCGTTATGGGCCACCACCACCAATGTCAGTCGCGGCATCATCCAGCCGGTGATCGGGTGCTGGGGCTTGAAGCTGGCCCACAACCGGATCAACAGCGGATAGCCCGCATAGGTGTATACCAGGAGCGCGACGGAGAGCCAGAGGATAGTCGGTGCATCGAGCATGGTGTCCTCCGGGCTCAATGCATGGCCACGGCATTGGAGCCGCAGGATTGGACTGCCGAAGCCAGATGCTGGCCGTATTGATCCAGGGCCTTGCACAGCTCATCCACGTCGACACCGATGTCGCCACCGTCATCCGCTTCAGCCTTGTAGGCACTGGAACGCGACAGACGGTAGTCATGGCCATCGAGGGCCGTGAAGCCCACCGCTGCCACGTTATGGGGGAAGAAATTGCCCGCGGGATACGAAGATGAGCTGGCGCCGACGATGGCATTGCGCTTCAACGCTGCACCCGGGAAGAAGGCGTTGATGCTGGATATACCCGGCGCATGGTCGGTGCCGATCATGCCGTATTGGTTCTGGAAAGCGATGTTGTCGGTATAGGTGAAATCGGAGTCCGGCTTGCCGTCGCCATACACAAGCGTGCCGGTCTGCAAGGCCGTATTGTGGGTGAAGGTCACGTCGGCGCTGCCGTTGTCCATCTGCAGCAGGTTGCCGTTGCCCCAGGTACCACCCACATCCTCGAACAGGTTGTTGGCGATGAGGATGCGCTTGGCTTGCTGGCTGGTGTGGTCATCATCCTGGCCCAGCACGTTGATGCCGTTGGCGATGTGACGTACCACGTTGTCCTTGAAGGTTACGTCCTGCACCACGGACCAGGGGGCCGCGCCGTCCTGGTCACGCACCGTGAACAGGATCGAGTAGCCGTTCTGGGCCTGCGCCCAGTTGTATTCGAGCAGGTTGCCCTCCACCAGCACCCGCTGGGCGTTCTTGAGCTCGAACAGGTTCTTCACCTGCCAGGAGGTGCCCTGGTAAGAAGGATCGCCGGACTTCCAGGCGAGCTGCTTGGTGAGATGGTCGCCGCGCACCTCGATGTCCGAGGGAACCAGGCCCTTGATGCTGGGATCCTGGCCGCCGAACATCACGTTCTCACCGGCGGCTTCCAGATAGTCGTCCACGATCTTGTAGGGGCCGGGGCCGTTCCAGCCGGAGATGGCCTGGGCATCCTCCCCCATCTTCTTGATGTCGGAAATATAAGAATCCACCACCGCACCGGTCTTGGCGTTCATGGCGATGCCCCGGCGCGCGCCGATGACCGGATCGCCGTGCAGGTAGCAACGGTCGATGATGATGTGGTCAGGCAGCGTGTCGAGGGAGCTGTCCTGGCTGCTGCCGAACACCATCAGGTTCTCGAGGAAGGCGGAACGGGCTGCTGAACCGTCCTTGGCCGTGCTGCCACGTACCCAGTCCAGGGCCTTGTTCACGCTGGAGGAACGGGGCGGACCGGGCCGCACTTCCAGGCCGATGAGCCGGTAGTGACCGGCACCGGGCGCAGTCCGCACTACGGACTCATAGCTCGCCTGGAGCTTGGGCATGTGGGCGGCATCCGCAGGCGTGACCCGCGTACCCTGGGGCGGCAGACCTTTTGCAAGGTCGCTAGACACGAGCGTGATCCAGCCGCTGCCTGAGCCCTTGGCCCGCAGGGTGAAGGGCCCGGTGTAGACCGCGCCTGCCTGCAACACCAGGGTATCGCCCGGCTGCGCCTTGTCCAGGGCAGCCTGAAGGTCCCCGCCTGAAGGCACCTGCACGATATGGCCGGTGGGCGCCGTATAGCGCGTATCCACGTACTCCCGTGGCGGCGCGGGTGTGCGCTGCTCGGAAGGTACAGCGGCGGCCTGGGCATGCCAGGCCGGTGAGATCAGGAGCGGGACGGCGACGCCTGTTGCGAGGAGGCTGGCGTGTAGAGTCCTGAAGACGAAGTTGGCTGGCATGACGCATCCACCTGTGCAGTGGTTTGGGAGTGGCGACGCGCGATGCCGCGCGTCAGGTCGAGGACATCGAGGCCGGGGGCGACAGCGGCGAGCACCGCATCGGTCTCTTCTCCGGCATTGCCGACCACCAGGAGCTCGGAGTGGTTCAGGAGATCGGCGGCCTCGGTGCACATCAGTGAGGAGATGTGCGGAATCTCTTCCTCGATATAGCGGCGGTTGGCCCCCGTGAGGCGCGCCACCGAGACGTTGTGGTCGAGGATCTTCACATCCAGGCCCTTGCCGATCAGGGTCTCCACCAGGGTGACCATGGGACTCTCGCGCAGGTCATCGGTGCCGGGCTTGAAGGACAGGCCGATGATGCCGATGCGGCGCTTATGACTGGCCAGGATGGTGTCCACTGCCCGGCGGATCTGGCCGGAATTGGACTCGAGGATGCGGCTGATCAGCGGCAGTTCCACGTCGGCACTGCGGGCGGCATAAGTCAGGGCGCGGATGTCCTTGGGCAGGCAGGAGCCCCCGAAGGCGAAGCCGGGCTTGAGGTAGGCCTCGGAGACATTGAGCTTGGTATCCATGCGGAATATGCGCATGACCTCTTGGGGATCCACGCCGAAGGCCTGAGCGGCATCGCCCATCTCGTTGGCGAAGCACACCTTGAGGGCGTGATAGGTGTTGGAGGCGTACTTGATCATCTCCGCGGTCTTGACACTGGTGTGGACGAAGGGCGCCTCCACGTTGGCATAGACCTCACGCAACTTATCGGCCGTCACCTCATCGTCCGCACCCACCAGGGTGAAGGGCGGGTGCAAGAAGTCTTTCAGGGCAGTGCCCTCGCGGATGAACTCCGGGTTCACCGCGACCTTGATGTGGGAGCGATGACGGCGCTGCACGTTGGCCCGCAGGGCCGGCAGCACCACGTCCTCCAGCGTCCCGGGAAGCACGGTGCTACGAACCACCACGGTGAAGGGCTGGTCCTTGGCGTGCAATTCGCGGCCGATCTCGGCGCAGACTCCACGCAAGACGTCGATGTTAAGCTGGCCGTTGTTGTAGCCCGGAGTGCCGACGCAGATCAGGGCGAGATCGGAGTTGGCGATGCCCTCGGTGCTGGAGGTGGTGGCACGCAGCGAGCCATCGGCCACGGTGGAGGCCAGCAACGCTTCGAGGCCTGGTTCCACGATGGGCGAGATGCCGGCGTTGACCATGGCGACCTTCTCGGGGTTGACGTCCACGCCGATGACCTGGTGGCCGGCCTCCGCGAGACGTGCTGCACTGACGCAGCCGACGTAACCGAGACCGAATATGCTGATACGCATGAAATTATCTCCTGCTGTAGGTGTTCAGTTGGGTGGCGAGCCTGCACCGCGCTCTGCACGCGCGAAGCGGGCTGCCAGGCCGGGGTAGTTGGCGCCGAGCGCCGCCTTCAAGACTTTCTTTCCGTTCCATCTGAGCCAGGCTGTCTGACGTGCTGTCGCCGACTGTGCCGCCAGGCGCGCCGGATAGTCCGGTCCGTCACCGCTGCGAATCGCATAGCGGCCCAGCACCTGGCAACCGTCGACGCTG